>DASUFG010000452.1:0-7475 GCA_036274715.1 Agriterribacter sp. | reverse complement strand
ACAAAACACAGGGGAGTGCCGAATGCTGGCTATTATAAAACATTCAAAAACGACGGGTATGACTATTTTGATGCCCGTGGTGGTATAGATTTCACTGCCACCAAATTCATTAATTTCCGATTCGGTTATGATAAACTTTTTGTGGGCGATGGCTACCGGAGTTTATTGCTCAGCGATTTCAGCAATAATTTTCTTTACCTGCAAATGGATGTGCAGTTACGTAAATTCGCCTACAAAAGCATTTATGCTGAAATTATAGCGCCTTTCAATCCAGTGCCTAACAGGGATACAATACGCTATAAGAACTACATGGCCTTTCATCACCTGAGTATTCAATTTGCCAAATGGCTGAACGTTGGTATCTATGAAAATGTGATATACAATGGGAGAAATGGCTTTGAGTTGACTTATTTGAATCCTATTATTTTTTTCCGTCCGGTGGAAATGCAGTTGGGCAGTGGTGGTTCAAAAGCCACCGTGGGATTTGACTTTAAATCCAACTTTCTCAAGACGGTACAGGTGTACGGACAGTTGGCTATCAGTGAATTCGTGTTTGATGAAATCGTACACTACAAGGATGGGAGTTGGTTAAATAAGCAGGCCGTTCAATTGGGTGCGAAATATATTGACGTACTTGGTGTAAAAAACCTTGACATGCTTGTAGAAATGAACCTGATCCGACCTTTTATGTACGCCCATGATGATAGCGCAACGGCATTGGTGCATTACAACACCGAACTCGCGCACCCGGTAGGCGCTAATGTAGCCGAATATATCGGGGTACTGAAATATCAACCTATTCCTCGTCTTTATCTCACCGGCAAATTAATGTATTATAAAAAGGGGTTGGATTCTATGGGTGTTAATATGGGCGGTGACCTGTTCAGAAGCTACGATAGCCGCCCACGTGATTATGGATTCTTCATCGGCACCGGCATACCGGTAAAAAGCCTGCTTTCATCTTTCTGTGCTTCCTACGAGATATTGCAGAACCTGTATATTGATGTAAACGTCGCCAACAGGAGTTATAACGTACAGGGACAGGCGAATAAAAATGAATTTTATTTTACAGCAGGCGTCCGTTGGAATATTGGAAGAAGAGAATTTGAATTTTAATGCCTGATCTGTTCGCTTTTTAAATGGTTAAAGCTCCGTTATGAAAAAAACAATATGCCTGCTTCCGGTTCTTTTCCTTTTTTTATTGGTGCGATCACAAATGGTAACTTCGGTTACCGACCCGGTTGATTGGGTGAACCCTTTGATGGGCACCGATTCAAAACACAGCTTATCTAACGGTAATACATACCCATCGATTGCCTTGCCCTGGGGTATGAATGTGTGGACACCGCAAACCGGTAAAATGGGCGATGGCTGGCAGTACCAATACAGTGCCGATAAAATAAGGGGGTTTAAACAAACCCACCAGCCCTCGCCATGGATGAATGATTATGGGCAGTTCAGCATTATGCCGGTTGCGGGGAAATTACGTTTTAAAGAAGACGATCGCGCCAGTTGGTTCAGCCACAAATCTGAAATCGTTAAACCCTATTATTACAGTGTTTATCTTGCCGATGACGATGTGACCACGGAGATTACACCCACCGAAAGATCGGCAAGATTTCGTTTCACATTTCCTAAAACAGACAGCGCTTTTGTGGTGATAGATGCCTTTGATAAAGGTTCTTATGTTAAGATCATTCCATCGCAAAATAAAATCATTGGCTATTCAACCCGCAACCGCGGAGGAGTGCCTGATAATTTTAAAAACTATTTTGTTATTGTATTCGATCGTGCCTTTAGCAATACAGCCACGTTTGCAGGAGATAGCATTGATTTTAGCAGGTTGGAGATACAGGATGAGCATGCTGGCGCAGTAGTAGCTTTCAAAACCAGTGGTAGGGGAGAACGCATTAATGCTAAAGTGGCCTCTTCTTTTATCAGTTACGAACAGGCAGAATTAAACTTAAAAGAGATAGGTAACGATTCTTTTGAAACCGTTCAACAAAAGGGGCGTGACATTTGGAATAAAACACTGGGGCGTATCATCGTGGAGGGCGGAACAATAGACCAGGTACGTACTTTTTATTCCACCCTGTACCGCATGGTTTTTTTTCCCAACAAGCTATATGAAAAGGATGCTAACGGGAACATCGTGCACTACAGTCCATATAATGGCAAAACATTACCCGGTTATATGTTTGGAGGCACCGGCTTTTGGGATACTTTCCGTGCCTTATATCCTTTTCTGAATTTGATGTACCCTTCCATTAATAAGGAAATGCAGGAAGGATTGATCAACGATTATAAGGAAGGCGGTTTTTTACCCGAGTGGAGCAGCCCGGGTTACAGGGCCGTGATGGTTGGAAATAATTCGGCATCTATTGTAAGTGATGCATATATAAAAGGACTACGGGGCTACGATATCAATATTTTGTATGAGGCTTTATTGAACGGCGCTAACCACGAGGGTCCACAGGGCACAGGCAGAAAAGGAGTGGAATATTACAATAGCCTCGGCTATGTGCCTTACGATGTAGAAATCAAAGAGAATGCAGCCCGCACTTTGGAATACGCCTACGATGATTTCACGATCTATCAACTGGCTAAAGCACTTAAACGGCCCCGCAATGAACTGCAGTTATATGCAAAACACAGCCAGAATTACCGGAATGTTTTCGATACAGAAACTAAACTCATGCGTGGCAAAAATAAAGACGGCAGTTTTCAAAAACCCTTTAACCCGTTGAAATGGGGTGATGCTTTTACCGAAGGCAATAGCTGGCATTATTCATGGAGCGTTTTTCACGACATCAAGGGATTATCCGATTTGATGGGAGGCAAAACAAACTTTATTAATATGCTCGACTCTATTTTTGTGATGCCACCCTTGTTTGATGAAAGCTACTATGGTTTTGTAATTCACGAAATACGTGAAATGCAGATCGCCAATATGGGCCAATATGCCCATGGCAACCAACCCATACAACATCTCACCTATTTATACAATTATGCCGGACAACCCTGGAAAACCCAATATTGGGTTCGGGAAACCATGAACCGGATGTACAAACCAACCCCTGATGGCTACTGCGGCGACGAGGATAACGGCCAAACATCGGCATGGTATGTTTTCTCAGCCCTGGGCTTCTACCCGGTTTGTCCGGCCACCGATCAATATGTGTTGGGTGCACCTTTATTTAAAAAAGCCACACTACACCTGGAGAATGGAAAGCAGTTTGCCATCAATGCGCCGGCAAACAGCGATATGAATAAATATGTACAGGCTGCACAACTTAATGGCACCAACTACAACAATAACTGGATCAATCATTTTGATATCGAAAAAGGGGGCAGTTTCCAATTCATCATGAGGGCAGTGCCGAACAAGGAGCGGGGGACCAAAGAAAGCAGTTATCCTTATTCTTTTTCTTCAAGCGCCGATGCAGCGATTTTAAATTAAGATACCGCGTTATAGTAACGCATAAGGAATATTCATAAATGTTGAATTATTGCTATTATTCCTGTTTTACAATTCATTTGCTTTTCATTTGGTAAGATGTTCTTACCTTAATGCAAAATTTCATAAACGATGAGCCAAAAAATCAAATCAAAGTCAAACGCTTCCCGCAGAAAATTTCTGCAAAATGCTTCTCTTGCTGCCGCCAGTTATTTTATCGTGCCCCGCCATGTGTTGGGTAGAGGATTTGTAGCCCCGAGCGACAAATTAAATATTGCAGGCATTGGCGCCGGTGGTAAGGGCGAAAGCGATCTCCATGAGTTCTCTAAAAGTCCAAATGTAAATATTGTTGCATTGGTTGATGTGGACGACCGTCAGGCGGTAAAATCGCGTGAAAGATTCCCTAAGGCTAAGTATTATAAGGATTTTAGAGAGATGCTTGCTAAAGAAAAAAACAATATTGACGCATGTTCTATTTCAACCCCCGACCATACGCATGCCGTGGCTACAATGGCTGCTATGCAATTGGGCAAACATGTATATACACAGAAACCTTTAACGCATGATATTTATGAGGCAAGAATGATTACCCAGGCTGCCGCAAAGTATAAAGTAGTTAGCCAAATGGGTAACCAGGGCGGATCTGGAGATGGTGTAAGACGAATGAAAGAATTATATGACGCCGGTTTAATTGGCGATGTATATAAGGTTGAGTCGTGGACAAACCGCCCGGTATGGCCGCAAGGTATTGCCTCACCAACTGGGAAATTTGATATTCCCAAAGAATTAGACTGGAACCTGTGGTTGGGTACTGCCCCCATGATGGATTACAATCCCGGCTACCTGCCGTTTAACTGGCGGGGATGGTGGCGCTTTGGCACCGGTGCACTCGGCGATATGGCCTGCCATATTATGGATCCGATTTACAGGATTTTGCCGATTGATTTCCCAGACTCCGTAGAATGCAGCGTGGCCAATAGTTGGAGCGGATTCTTCCAGGAAACCGATAATCCCGAAAGCGCACCTGCGGCTTCGGCTATACATTTAAACTATCCCCGTAAGGATGGCAAAGGAACGATTAAAGTAAGTTGGTACGACGGCGGTATTATGCCCGAACGCCCCGACGAATTGGAACCAGGCGAGCCTTTTGGCAACTGGGACGGCGGTGTAATGTTTGTTGGAACCAAGGGCAAATTACTGGCAGATTGCTATGGGGCAAATCCAAGGTTGTTACCCCTCTCTAAAAATGAAAGCGCCAAATCTGTTAAAGAAACTATCAAACGCGTTCCCGAAGGACACTACCTGCAATGGGTAAATGCCTGTATCGCAGGTTATGGTAATGCAGAAACCAGTTCTAATTTTGCCTATGCAGGTCCTTTTGTGGAGAGCATTTTGATCGCCAACCTTGCGTTGAGAAGCTATGCCCTTAAAAATCCTGCCGGTAAAGACTGGGATGACAAATATCTCGGCCGTAAGAAACTGCTGTGGGATGCAAAAAACATGAAGATCACAAACTTTGAGGAGGCCAATAAATTCGTTAAACGCGAATACCGGGATGGCTGGAGTTTGAACATGTAAATCCTGGCGGGTACAGCACCATGTAAATTGATCATACCCTGATATTACAAGTGGAGTTGCAATAGTTTGCGGCTCCACTTTTTTGTGTATTGAGTATTGGCGCTATTTTTTTGACTCTACCGTTATGCTCCGACTTTCTTTTAAACAAACATTTTATCCTTACTTAATCTACAAACCTTTTTAAAAAATGGGTAAAAAAATAAAACCAACAGCAAATAGTTCCCGCAGGAAGTTCCTGCGCAACGCTTCGCTTGCTGCAACCGGGTATTTTATTGTTCCTCGTCATGTGTTGGGACGCGGGCACGTAGCCCCGAGTGATAAACTTAATATTGCAGGTATTGGAGCCGGAGGAAAAGGAGCCGGTGATCTTAAAAACTTTGCGGAAAGTCCAAAAGTAAATATTGTCGCGCTCTGCGATGTGGATGACAGACGCTCCGCCGAAACGAGAGAAAGATTCCCTAAAGCGAAATACTATAAGGATTTCAGGGAAATGCTGGCCAAGGAAAAAAATAATATCGATGCGTGTTCCATCTCCACTCCCGACAATACCCATGCCGTGGCCACATTGGCCGCCATGCAGTTGGGCAAACATGTGTATACCCAAAAACCCCTGACGCACGACATTTATGAGTCCCGCGTGCTCACGGAAGCAGCCAGGCGGTACAAAGTAATCACCCAAATGGGTAACCAGGGCGGTTCCGGAGACGGTGTAAGACGGATGAAGGAATTGGTGGATTCCGGAATGATAGGGGAAGTACATACCGTTCACACATGGACAAACCGCCCGGTATGGCCGCAGGGATTGCCCACGCCAACGGGTAAATTCGATGTTCCAAAAGAGCTTGACTGGAACCTGTGGATAGGCCCGGCTAAAATGATTGATTACAATCCTGCATATTTGCCCAGCAAATGGCGAGGCTGGTATGCCTTCGGAACAGGGTCACTGGGTGATATGGCCTGCCATATCATGGACCCGGTTTATCGCATTCTACCCATAGACTATCCTTCCGATTTTGAATGCAGCGTTACAGGAAACTGGACGGGCATGTGGGATGAAGGTGCATTCCAGGATAGCTACCCCACTTCTTCCATTATCCGTTTAACCTATCCGCGCAAAGATGGAAAAGGCAATATAAAAGTAAACTGGATGGATGGGGGCTTACTTCCTCCACGTCCGGATGAATTATTACCCGGTGAGGCGATGGGCAACTGGGATGGGGGAGTAATATTTGAAGGCACCAAAGGCAAAGTAATGTGCGACTGTTATGGAGCTAATCCAAGGTTATTGCCAACAAGATTGATGATGGAAGCCACTTTACCTCCGGAAACCATTGAACGTGTTCCGGGTGGAGAGGATGGGCACTACCTGCAATGGGTAAACGCTTGCATTGACGGCTATGGCAAAGGAAAAACCAGTTCACCATTTGAATATGCAGGGCCCTTTGCCGAGAGTATATTGATCGGCAACCTGGCCATCCGTGCCTGGTGGTTAAAGAATCCAACGCTTAAAGGTTGGGATGATAAATACCTGGGCCGTAAAAAATTATTGTGGGACGCCAAGAATATGAAGATCACCAATTTTGATGAAGCTAACCAGTTTGTAAAACGTGACTACCGCGACGGCTGGAGTTTGACGATATAACGCAAAAGACATGAATTGATAACAAAAAAAGTGAGGCGACATGCCTCACTTTTTTTGTCATCGTTTCGAACGCCTTAACGAATCATCATCCGTGGATTTATCTTGAACGTCTGAGCAATCTGTTGAACGTGGGTAACATGGTCCAGCCAAATTTCTCCATCACTTACAATCTCTAACAATTTTGACACCGGCTGGCTCAATCGAAAGGACGATGCATTATTCTTAGTCCCGTTTATCATCCTCTTTTCCGGAAGCGCTGATATTGGCATTCTTCGTTACAATTTCGATAACCCCGTTTTTACCCTGGTTACCGTATTTATCAATCGCGGATTTGTCCTTTAAAACGGTCATGCTCTCAATTTGATCAGGAACAAGTTTCTTCATATCTGCAGCTGAAATTTTAACCCCATCTAAAAAATATAACACAGAATCTGAAAAAGCAGGCTTATCTACTTTAAAAACATTACCCGGCGGGGCCACGCCAACAACTACTCCTTTTTTTAACGTGATTTCAACCACACCATTTTTTGCCCTGGCGCCATATTTATCCGTCGCGGATTTATCTTTTATAACATTTATGCGCTCAATGTCGCCAGGATTAATGCTCTTAAGATCCGCTGCTGAAATTTCAATTCCGTCGAGAAGGTACAAAACAGAATCCGGCACTCCGGGCTTACCACTGCGAATTTCAATACCAGTTTTAGCAACAGGAGCAATGCCTCTTTTTTGGGCCTCTGCCATTGTTATTTTTTCCGCCTTGTCATCTTTATAAATAACAATTACTTTATTGTCGGTTGT
>DASUFG010000451.1:0-8790 GCA_036274715.1 Agriterribacter sp. | reverse complement strand
ATGATAAGCCCGTATTATTGATCTTGTCCTGAGGACTTTTGAATGTGTACACTGAGTAACAAAGGATACAATATAACCGGGGCAGCATTTTAACCAGGAAGGATGGTAACCGGCGCAGAATTATGCAGGTGATTGTGCCATTGGTGCCAGCTGCACCTAAAAAATATCAGGACTATTTTCTTCACGGTCTCTACCTTTGAATCCTCATCGAAATAAAAATGAACAGGAACGAAAGAATACGGCAATCACAGAATTATAAAAATGGTGTTTTCCAGAATATATCGCCAACACCGGTAATGGCCGGGAACGTTTCGTTTTTCAGTGTATTACAGCAGAGTGTAACGAGGCCGTCAAGTGTACGTCCTTCAAAGCGTTTACCCAATCAAAAAACCGACCTGGTCAATATCAACCCTGAAACACCTACGATTACCTGGTTCGGGCACTCCTCCTATCTTATACAGATGAGCGGGACCAATATTCTTGTGGATCCCGTGTTCAGCGGTCAT
Organism: Agriterribacter sp.; assembly: GCA_036274715.1. Classification (GTDB taxonomy): domain Bacteria; phylum Bacteroidota; class Bacteroidia; order Chitinophagales; family Chitinophagaceae; genus Agriterribacter. The sequence goes on along the minus strand of DASUFG010000451.1, from coordinate 8,284 downwards.
GCCTCTCCTCTTTCATTTCTAATTAAAGCCTTCCCGGGAGCCGAAATCTATTCAGAAGAGGATTTGCCGGAAATAGACATGTTGATACTAACACACAATCATTATGACCATTTTGACGCCAAAACAATCACGCGCTTAAAACAAAAAACCCGGTACTACTACACCGCACTTGGTGTGGGCAACGATCTTGAGAAATTAGGCATTGCAGAAAAACAGGTTACGGAATTTGACTGGTGGGAAAGCCGGAGTGTATCGAACGACATCAAACTGACGGCTACACCTGCGAGGCATTTTTCGGGCCGCGGGCTAAAACGTGGCGGAAGCTTATGGACATCATTTGTACTACAACTTTTTGGCTATACAATTTTTATAGGCGGCGATTCCGGGTACGACAGCCACTTTAAAACCATCGGCGAAAAATTTGGAGTATTTGATCTCGCTATTCTCGAATGCGGACAATACAATACCTCTTGGCCATTTATACATATGATGCCCGAGCAAACGGTACAGGCCAGTGTTGACCTCAGTGCAAAATGGCTAATGCCTGTGCATTGGGCTAAATTTACTTTAGCTAATCATCCATGGAACGAACCCGTTGAACGGGCTGCTAAAAAAGCCGCCGAATTAAACGTAAAGCTTACCACGCCAATGATTGGAGAACCAGTAGTGATTAATGGCAACTACCCGGTTCATCGCTGGTGGGTGGGCTATTAAACCAGGGCTTGAGATCGTATCAATTTCAGCAGCCCCGTGAATGCGTTTCTTCCGTAGTCCTAAATTTTTAACTTTGCAGCATCGGGCCACCTGGTCGGGCATTCCATATCAAAGCGATACTGCGATAATATCAACGCTGAAAATACCACACACCACTACCTATTATCACATCAAATTATCACTGCAATCATTATTATACATTGCAGAACAAAAGGCGGGAATTTGACAACGGTATCGAATGCATGCAAAATCAGGTTAACGGTGAATTAACAATAAAAAGCGGAAGCGGTATTTTTATTTGAATAATTAAAAACAAATTTGTGCCTATTAATGCTTACAACCGGTTTGGTATGCGTTCTGCTACTTTAAAATGGATGGTGCTTACAGGTGCTGTTATTATTGGATTGATCATAGCGATACAACTGTACTGGTTAAACCATATTTATCAATTAGAACAAAAACAGTTCGACACCAATACCGTAAAAAGTATCCGGGGATTATTTGAAGATATGAACCTTTCTGACAGGCCGGCCAGCCATTTGCAACAGCTCATTTCAACGCGGCCTGCACCCAATACCTTTGTAATACGGGTTGACAACCTCCCGAACCGGGATACACTTACATTCTACCTCACCCATGAACTCATGGACTTCGATATTTTAACCGAATGTAAAGTGGCGTTATACGATAAAACAAAACATGTCTATATTTTTCAACAAACCATCCCTTCTCCCGACTCCGGCCCGTCTGGCAAAACCGATACTATAACCCTGTATCCTGCCGATTACCATTATATTCTGTTACATTTCCCGGACAGGAGCAGGTATATTTTATCACAAATGAATTTATGGATAATAAGCAGCATAGTGGTGGTACTGCTGTTATTGGGGCTTGCCATCAGCATGTTTTATTTCTATAAGCAAAAGTTCCTGGTAGAAATACAAAAGGATTTTGTAAACAATTTTACGCACGAATTTAAAACGCCATTGGCAGTCATGAGAATCGCATCGGATGTGTTATCGCAGCCCTCCATTGCACAGCAGCCAGAGCGAATGGAAAAATATACCAACATTATTTCCCACGAAACAGAACACCTCCAAAACCAGGTAGAGCGGTTGCTGAAAATGGCCGTTTCAGATCAAAAAGATTTACGGGTAGAAATGGAAACCTTTCCTGTTAAGGATTTGATAGACCAGGCCGTGTCGAAGTTGCAACCGCTGATGGAAGCAAGCGGCGCAAAAGTGGAAATCAAAATAAAAGATGATGAAATTTCTATTAGAGCCGATAAAACGCACCTCGAACTGGCGATTGTTAACCTCATTGAGAACGGAATAAAATATTCGCTTAGCCCGGTAATTGTGATCGAGGCCGGGCGAATCGCAACAGAAAGCTACATAGCCATTAAAGACAATGGAGTTGGCATTGATAAAAAATACTATAAAAATATCTTTAAAAAATTTTACAGGGTTCCAACGGGGGATGTGCACAACGTAAAAGGATTTGGATTAGGCCTTAATTTTGTCAAAAAAATAATAGATGCTCATAACGGGAAAATTGTGGTAAACAGCGTGCCCGGTATTGGCACGGAATTTAAAATAATTTTACCCACTTAAAAATAACTTTTCATGCAAGCAACGAAAGCCAGGGTGCTCCTTGCCGAAGACGATTTGTCGCTGGGGTATGTAATCAAAGATAATCTTGAACAGGAGGGTTACCATGTGCTGTTATGTGCCAATGGAGACCAGGCATTGCATTATTATCAAAAAGAGGAATTCGATATCTGCCTCCTGGATGTAATGATGCCTGCTAAAGATGGGTTTACGGTGGCCAAAAAAATCAGGCAGAAAAGCGATCTTATCCCCATCTTATTCATTACCGCCAAATCAATGGAAGAAGATAAGATCAAAGGATTCAGCAGCGGTGCGGATGATTATATCACCAAGCCTTTCAGCATGAAAGAACTGTTGATGCGAATGGATGTTTTTTTGCGCAGAACAAAAAAGTTATTCTCCGAACAAACAGAGGAATTTATGTTGGGGAAACTCCGTTTTTCATATGCCGACCTTAAAATTTTTGATGAAGCGGAAGTGATCAATTTAACACAGAAAGAAGCAGACCTGTTGAAATTTTTTTGTGAACATGCCAATCATATTTTAAAGAGAGACGAAGTTTTACTGAACGTGTGGGGAAAAGACGATTACTTTTTGGGGAGGAGCATGGATGTATTTATTACAAAACTCAGGAAGCATTTTAAAAGCGAGCCCGATGTTAACCTCGAAACCATACACGGCGTAGGCTTTCGGTTTAATGTACCCATATAATTCAAACTACACTTAGCAGAAACTCAGCCAATATCTCATCATTGATATGCGGAGTATCTTTACTGCCATCTCCCGTTTATTTGTTAAGTTTGGCAACACAAATTCTTTAATCGTCATGCTATGAATGGTGTTTGCTTTATCAACAAAAAAGAATACCCCGACGATGAACTGCTCACCGGCTCACAACTCCGACAACCATTATTTGATTTTATCAGCAAACAACATCCGGATTTTAGCGAATCGAGCATCATTTCGGTAGCCGCCTTGCAGGAACAACGGAGATTGTACATTGAAACGCTGCTGCGGCAGGAAATTGGAGATTTGAACGAAGCGGAGAAAGCTGTAATAGAGAGCATCATGAGCAACCAGGTTCTTTCTGAAAATATTGACGCCCAGCAAGGAGAGAAAGTTAGCTTTGGTGAAAGCTTGGCCGACCAGGTTGCCTCTTTTGGTGGAAGCTGGACCTTTATTTCTATATTTTTTTTCCTGCTGTTTTTGTGGATGAGCATCAATTTTTACCTGTTCCACAATAAAGGCTTTGATCCTTATCCCTTTATTTTGCTAAACCTGGTGTTGTCCTGTCTCGCAGCCATACAGGCGCCTATTATTATGATGAGCCAGAACCGGCAGGAAGCCAAAGACAGGGCACGCGGTGAACACGATTATAAAATCAATCTTAAAGCAGAACTGGAAATTCGGTTGCTGCACGAAAAAATCGACCAGTTACTATTGGAACAAAACAGGAGGCTGCTTGAGATGCAGAAAACGCAGAATGATATGTTTAATGAGATCGCCAAAAACTGGAAATGAAAATCTTTTTCCCTTTCCCATACTAAAATAATCCGCCATTCTGTAAATAATCCCAGTTGAAGAAATCTACATGTAATTCCATAGTCACGAGCCTACAGCAAACATTCTTAATGCTATTGCTCTGTGTAATAACAACAGATATTACCGCACAACAAGCCAAACAAAAACGGTTTACACATGGTGGTGCAAAAACATTCAGGACATTGGTGCTTTTTGAGAACGGTGGGCATCATTTGCAATTTACCAATGCGGCGCAGGCTTGGTTAAACCAGGTTGCCGCCGATAACCATTTTATAATCGATTATATTACCAAAACAGATAGCATCGATGAAACCTTTTTAAGCCGCTACCAGCTTTTTCTTCAACTGGATTACCCACCCTACGGCTGGACCGAAAAAGCGAAACTTGCTTTTATTAATTATATAGAGCAAAATAAAGGAGGGTGGATAGGTTTGCATCATGCAAGTTTATTGGGCGATTTTGACGGCTACAGCATCTGGCCCTGGTTTTATGGCTTCATGGGGGAAATACAATTCAAAAATTATATCCCGGAATTTGCAGAGGCGGTTGTACATGTTGAAGATACTACGCACCCCTGCGTAAAAGGACTGCCACAAACCTTCAGTATACAAAAAGAAGAATGGTATACGTATGATAAAAGCCCCAGGCCTAATGTACATGTTATTGCAGCGGTAGATGAAAATAGTTATGTTCCCGATTCACCGGTAAAAATGGGGGACCATCCTGTGATATGGACGAACAATCACTTCCCGGCAAAAAATATTTACATCTTCATGGGGCATTCTCCCGATCTGTTCCACAATCGCGCATTTACTATTCTTTTTCGCAATGCCATTCTCTGGGCTTCGCAGAAATAATAGCTTTCAGCACCGCGATCTTTCAGATTATTTTAATTCAAATCATGGCTATACGCAGTTTTCGCGAAGTGTGCAAAACATAATCTAAATATTCTGAAAGAAATGAAGTAACTTAATAGCACTAAAAGCTCTTTTTATGATACATCTAACGATTTCCCGTATAGCCATCTGGCTTTTAGCCATTGTTATGATTATCTTTGGCATTCAGCACTTTCTCAATCCAAATGATATGCTGATCTACGTGCCCTTGTATCTTCCAAGAGGAATAGTGTGGGTTTATTTGGTGGGCATTGCGTTTATTCTTGCCGCACTGGCTTTCATCACCAACCGCTATGTATCGTTAGCGGGTTACCTGCTCGCTGGATTACTGATTTTGTTCGTGCTATTGATTCATATACCCAATCATTTGAATTCCGGGGATCCCGCAATGCGCCAGATGGCGCTGGTTAATGCACTTAAAGATACAGCCATAGCAGGGTTTGCCATGTACATCGCGAGTATTGCAAGGCACCAACGGTTAACCGAATCCGATAGCTGAACACATTTCTCTATCCGCACTGCTACCATTTTGAAATGGGATTAACTGCATTTACGCATTACCGTAATCGCCGGGTAAGATTGAATACATTCCGACAGGCACTACTAGCCCGATTATAAAAAGAGGAAAAATGAAGATCACTTTTCCTCTTTTGCTTTTAAAGGCTCCCGTTTATTTGACCGACAAAGCTTTATCAATTATAAAATTAAGATTCACCCGGTGCGCTCTTGTTTGTTCATTGGACGATACGGCGCCAGCCAGCATTGATTTTAGTTTTTTGAGCGAAGACAATGCCGCTGCTTTAGAAGCATTATCATATGTATCAGTCTTACTTGCCGTGATAGCCACCAGCGCATCTACATATTCTGTTTGTAGGTTTATCCGGTACAGGTTTACATTTGTTTTAAGGTCTGCTGCAAAGAAATATTGATTGAGATCTGACATAAGATTTGCCGTTGAGTACGCATTGCCGTATAACCCACTATTATTTACGCGCTGTAAAGTAACGGGATGCAGCAGCTGCGCCAAAACCTGCAGTTGAAGTGTTTGTACTGTGGTTTGTGGTTTGTAGTCTTCTGTAGACTTAATAAAGTTAAATCCTCTGCGCTGCAACTGCAGATAGGGAAATAAAGATGCATCTACATCAAAAGTATTAGGCGAAAAAATGTACTTACTCAGCAAGGCAAGCGCCTTTTTTTGTGTTTCTATGGCAACCGGTGTAAAAGGTTTGTTGGTAGTGTGCTGCCCGGCAAAACTCCGGTCAACATATACGCCGCCAACATAGCGGCTTACCGCACTGGCCATTTGCGCGCGCTGGCTCTGTAACATTAAGTAGCGTTGACGCAACTGCTGGTAACTCTGACCAGGCTTGCTGTACCTTTCCTTTAGCCTGGGTAATAAAGTATTAATGAGCTTAAAGCGATCCTCCGCATAAGTAATCATATCGTTGCTCATGTCCATTATCATCACCCGGGGGTCTATTCCCGTGCCGGGTGAACGCATGTCGTCCGCATCATTTCCAAAAGCCAGCTGTGGGTCGGTACTGCGGCTTAGAATTTTATTTAGGCCCGCCTTTTCTTCGGCAGGTGCAAAAGGGGTATACCCAAATTCAATAGCCCATAAATCGTAAGGACCGGCCTTGGTAGTATAATACTCTCCTTGTTTACTACGGTCGAGACTTACATTAATTGCAGGGTAGTCCATCACTGATCCCATCATACCAATTTTGGTAGTAATGGATTTATCATTTACCTGGGTGGGGGTAAGCATCTGGCTGGCCTTCATGTTATGGTTAAGTCCTAAGGTGTGGCCCATTTCGTGCATCACGAGATAGGTAAGAAATTCGCGGTGCATTTCCTTTACTTCTTCCGGTTTATTATCAAGCGCTTCCAATACGGTAAGCCCGGTAATATATTGTGCCTGCAATTCGCGGGCGATGTTGCAGGATTGCATCTGATCTTTGCTAAAGCTCATATGCGGGGAATGCACCTTATCGTCTGAAGCTTCCCAGGGAAGTTGCACCGCAGGTAAACCCGTTCCATTGCTGCCATTAAACAGGTCGTCGTAGTTCACCGTGCCCGCCCCGCTTTTCCATTCCACGGTAATATCCGCACCCAAAATCTGCCCGGTACGCGGATTAAAAAAGCTCGGGCCGATTGCCCCATAACTGGGGTAGGCGCTACTTACCCAGCGAATAACGTTATAGCGAATGTCGGCAGGGTCCCAGGTAGCCGTATCAGGCATTATTTTCATCACAATGGCGTTCTTAAATCCCGCTTTTTCGAACGCTTCATTCCATTTTTCGCCTGCTTCTTTAATGATTTCACGATATTCAACCGGGGTTGTATTTTCTATCCAGTATACCACGGGTTCTACCGGTTCACTTATCGTAGCAGAAGGATCTTTCTTTACGAGGTTCCAACGGCTGATAAAATCCTTGTAAGGCGTTGCCGATACGGAAGTAAGGTCCTGCACCTCGGCTCCAAAATAACCTACGCGAGGGTCATCCATCCTTGGGCGATAGTCGTTATCGGGCATGGCGATAAAAGAATGTTGCATACGGATACGGTTATATCTGGCGTTGGTAATATCATCGCCGCCCGGGTTCAAAGGCATCGGGTTATCGTAAGCAAGATCTACTACTATATCTGTGTTATCCGGATATGATCTGATTTGGCTATATTTTGATTTGGCTGTGCTCAGCGAGCCAATGTTAAAAACAGCAGTTGGTGGTACTGACGGTGGCACAATGGGCTTTATGGGATCTAACTTATCGCTCAAAAATAAACCGTCCGCGGCAATCAGGTAACCCGTGGAATCTTCGGCAACCAGCTTCTCCGAAAAAAATATTGCCGGTGCGGCATCAACATTGGCTGCTTTACTTACCGGGTTAAAGGGATCGTAGTAAAAATTGGTGTTCTGCTGGGCGAATTCCAGTTTGTCAAATGCCCTGGTGATATTGAACACCAACGTAGTCCTTATCATGTTCTGGTTCAAATAGAGGCTGGTTGGTCCACCCATGGAAAAGCTCTGATAGATATACTCCTTGCCCAATTGATCCTTCTTTATATACAACTGAACACTTCCCGTTGCCGTGTCCTGGTATATGGTAAAAAGCCCGTCGGTTTTTTTACTTGATTTGACTTTATCTTTTATAGAAGCCTTGCGAGGGGCCTCAGGTTTCTTTTTCGTAGTATCGGCCACCGCAGCAGCAGCAGGGGCATCGTCTTTTTTTTGTCGCTGTGCCAATACTGCAACACTCAGGAAGCAACAACTCATGGCCAGTAAAGCAGCTTTTTTATACATAATTCAGTATTTTTCTTCAAGATAGAGAGATTGGGTTTTATAGGGAAAAGATTTTTGTGGGAGGTTTATTAGGCGTTTGTATGGAAGAAAAAGGAGTGATGGACGTCTATCAGGTATTACTTTTCGAACACAAGGGTATCTCCCAATCCCAGTATATAGGGCGTAAATCTTGTCGCTTCGGTAGATTCGTTCTTATCGCTTGCACATTACTCACTTAC
>DASUFG010000450.1:0-13728 GCA_036274715.1 Agriterribacter sp. | reverse complement strand
ATGGCATTATTTTCGGAGGCAGCAACGATGAGAGAAATGATCATATTTTTTTAAATTCTAAGAAAATCCAAATAACAAATAGCAAGAACCAAATAAAACCTGTCCGTCGGGGCGGATACAAAAGCCAGGATATTGAAATTCGAAATAAAGAACAAAAAGCAAAAACCAAAGAAAACCTGTCCACCGTGGCAGATATAAAATCTGAAATTCGAAGGAAGTCCCCAACAATAAACAATAAACCTCAAACTATAAACTCATCCTAAATCTCAAATCTCAAATTTCAAATCTCACACCGCCACAGGCGCTTTTATCGCAGGATGGTGTTGGTATTGCTCAAGCGTAAAGTCTTCGAATTTAAAATCAAAAATATTGTTTACCGCGGGATTTAATTTCATTATTGGTAAGGGATAGGGTTTGCGCGACAATTGGAGCTGTGCCTGTTCGATATGATTATTATACAGGTGCACATCGCCGAAAGTATGAACAAAATCACCCGGGGCAAGATCACACACCTGGGCGATCATGAGGGTAAGCAAAGCATAAGAAGCGATATTAAAAGGCACCCCCAGGAAAACATCCGCTGAGCGTTGATACAACTGGCAGGAAAGTGCCGGCTTTCCACCCCCTTTAGGTTGCGCAACATAAAACTGGAACATATTGTGACAGGGCATCAGGGCCATTTTGGGCAAGTCGGCAACATTCCAGGCGCTTATGATAAGCCTCCTGCTGTCGGGGTTGGTTTTAATCTGGTTAACCAGGTCTGTTACCTGGTCAATGGTTTGCCCATTTGCACCTTCCCAACTGCGCCATTGCTTGCCATATACCGGTCCCAATTCACCGTTGCTGTCGGCCCATTCATTCCAGATATTTACATGGTGCTCGTTGAGGTACCTGATATTGGTGTCTCCCTTTAAAAACCATAATAATTCATATATGATACTCTTCAGGTGCAATTTTTTTGTAGTAACCAACGGAAATCCCTGGCTTAAATCAAAACGCATCTGGTATCCAAAACAACTGATGGTGCCGGTACCGGTACGGTCGTGCTTTTGCACGCCGGAATCCATAATATGTTGAAGTAATTGAAGATATTGCTGCATGGCTGCAAGTTACGCCAAAAGGCTTAAGCCAAAATGCGAAAGACCGGCTGCCGTGGCGAAAAGCATAAAATTGTGGATTGTACGTGGATATTCGATCCTGGAAGCTTTACTGCACCGCTGAAGATTATTTTACGCAAATTTTTCCGGCCAGGCTGTCGCGCTATTAATTATTCATTGATCTTTACAGCAACCGGCTACTCTCCGGTAAAATTAAACCAGTAATATTATCGTAGAAATAGTCACCAAATGAAAAAGCTTTTTTTAGTCCCTGCAGTCCTTTTTTTATTTATATCAAACGCATGTATGCATTCTAAAAAAACAACGGTTTCTTCTGCATCTTTTGCAAAAAACATCGTAGTGGCTCATCGGGGGGCATGGAAAAAAAATAAACTGCCCGAAAATTCTATTGCATCGCTCAAAGAAGCCATCCGCCTGGGCTGTGCAGGGTCTGAATTCGATGTGTTTCTTACGGCAGATGATTCGCTCGTGATTAATCACGATGCCGATTACGCCGGCTTATCCATCGAAAAAAATACATACGGTGAATTAGCAAAAACGAAGCTTTCGAATGGCGAGATACTCCCCACTTTATACAATTACCTGCAAACAGGCATACAGCAACATAAAACCATGCTCGTACTCGAAATAAAACCCTCTGCCATAAACAGGGAAAGGGGGCAATACGTGGCACAAAAAGTAGTGGAAATGGTAAAGCAGCTAAAAGCCCAACCGTGGATCATGTATATCAGTTTCGACTACAATATCCTTACCAGGGTGCTCGAGTTAGAACCCGGTGCCAAAACCGCTTATCTCTATGGCGACAAAACGCCCGCCCAGTTGGCTGCCGACAGGATTTGGGGCGCCGATTATCACTACGATATTTTCAAAAAAAACAGCAGTTGGATTGCAGAGGCGCAAAAGATCAAACTGAATTTGAACACCTGGACAGTTAACAAGGAAGCCGATATGGAATGGTTTATCAATAACAAATTTGACTACATCACTACCAATGAGCCGGAATTATTGTTTGATTTAATAAATAAAGCCGGCAAGTAGCTGCATTGCCTACGCCAACAATTCTCATCAATGCTGTTTTTAGCTAAATAGAAAAATGCCCCCGGAATATTTCAGAAGGGCATTATCCACGATGTTATTTACCTGCTTCCAAATGCATAACGTGCCGATATGCCGAAAGTGGAAGCATTAAAGGAATCGTAATAGTCGGGCCGGGAAAAAAATATGGTGGGTCGGAAATCTGCCGACAGGTTCAACGCCATATTTGGAAATTTATAATCTATTCCTCCTGTGGGGAAAAATCCAAAGCCAAAGCCTTCATATTGGTGTTGGTCAGAAAAGGCATTATACCCGGTCAATCCCCCGCCAATATACCATCTTAATCCCTCCACCGGAATATTAAAATGATGCTGGTAGCCGGCCGAAAAAGAAACGCTGAAAGGGCGGTATTCATCGCCGGTATAGTAGTATGATTTTGAACCCCCACCAACATTAAATTCTAACGCACCCGCTTCACTAATAAAAGTTTTAAAGGAAAAGGAAACCACATCATAATACGATGCCGGTGCCAGGCGACCACCTATAGCACTTTTATAATCAGCTTGTGAAAATGCAACTGTACTAAAGCCAATTGCCATTAGAGCAAGTGTTACGCATTTTTTCATCATACAAGGAATAATTTATGAAGGCGAAGATAGCAATGTGAAAAACCATTTCACATCATATATAAGCAGGTCAATACTTTTTAATCACATATTAACATTTTTCCAGCCCATGAATTTATCTTAAAACAGGTTTTACATTCTTCCTGGATTCGCGCAACCTGTTAAAACGCATCTCAATGAAAAGAATCAGCGACAATCTAAGAGAATAATGAACCGCAAAATCGCAGGTATCTGAAAAATATTATCTTACTATATTTGCCTCCCGTATGGTTACAGCAAAAGGAATTGGGTTAACACGATGGGTATTAATATTGCTATTATTATACTCAGTGCATGGTGCAGGCGCTCAAACCAGTTCGGCTAAGTTTGAACGTTCATACTTCTATACCGCATTTACCTCACAAGATACTAATGCCATTAACCAACAACTCGATATCATAAAGAATGACGGACCAAAGGGAAGAGAGGCGTTCGAGGGTGCATTAAGAATGAAAAAAGCAGGATTACTCAAAGGACCCTTCAACAAACTGAAAGAATTTAAAGCGGGGAGAGAAAAACTGGAGGATATGATAACCGCGCAACCGCATAATGCAGAATTCAGGTTTTTACGGCTGATGGTACAGGAACAGGCACCTAAAATACTAGGTTATAACAACGAACTGGAAGAAGATCATAAATATCTTATTGACCATTTTAGCACTATGCCGCAGGCTGCTCAAAAAGCCATTGTTAATTACAGCAAAGCATCAAAGGTTTTATCACCTTCAGATTTTAACTTGGAGAAAGAATGAGCAAAAAAATTCTAGCGATCTATTTTACACAATCCGGCCAACTGGGCGACATCATTGATCATTTTACAACACCTTTTGAATCGATCCCGGAAGTTTCAGTAGAAAAAATACGTGTTCATCCGGCAAAAAAATTCCCTTTCCCATGGACCACCCCTTCTTTTTTTGAAGTAATGCCTGAAAGCGTAAACGGTGTACCAACCGAACTGTCGCCGTTTGTATGCAAGGAAACGCAGTATGATTTGATCATCCTGGGCTACCAACCCTGGTTTTTATCTCCAAGCATTCCTGCAAGTTCATTATTGCAGCACTCCACCTTTAAAACACTGCTGCAAAATACCCCGGTTGTTACCATAAGTGGATGCAGAAACATGTGGATTAATGCGCAGGAGAAAATAAAGAAAAGCCTGAAAGAGGCAGGGGCTAACCTGGTTGGGAATATTGCGCTGGTAGACAAACATAATAATTATGCCAGCCTCGTTACTATCTTCTATTGGATGCTTACCGGGAAAAAAGACCGGAAATGGGGGATGTTTCCAAGGCCAGGCGTGTCGGACGATGATATTGCTAATTCCGTTATATTTGGCGAAACCGTAAAAGCTCATTTACTGGCAAATGAATTAGGCAATTTGCAGCCTGAACTGGTAAAGCAGGGAGGAGTAAACGTTAAATATAATTTGATGTTTATTGAGCGGAAAGCAGGGCGCATATTTGCAATCTGGTCAAAAATTATTAATAACAGTAAAAACAGGCGGGCACTGCTGGTGGCATTTAAGTACTACCTGTTAATTGCCCTTTGTGTTGCAGCGCCTATCATATTATTCGTTGATGCTATATTTTTTAAACCCTTTCTGGGTAAGCGTATAAAAAAACAAAAAGAATATTACGCAGGCGTATCGCTGAAATAATGGATTGGCAATGATAGCTGAGCATTGTATTTGATAATATTATAATTTTGAATTCTATACTTGAAGAACATGGCATTGAAAGAAGTCTATATTATTAAAACATCAACTTTTTTCCCCAACGACCCCGTTTCGAACGAGGAAATGGAGGAATACCTGGGGTATATCAACCATAAACCGTCGAAATCTAAACGGATCGTATTACGGAACAATGGCATTACCAACAGGTATTACGCTTTAGCAAAGGGGGGAAAGGTAACACACACCAACGCTCAAATGACGGCGCAGGCTGTGAAGGGTTTGTATAATGGCCACCCCGAAGATATCAGTGCTGTCGAATTGTTGTCGTGTGGCACTTCTTCCCCGGACCAAATGATGCCTTCACACGGTGTGATGGTACACGGATGGTTGCCCGGAACAAAAGCCATTGAGGTAGTTTCTCCGGCGGGTGTATGTTGTGCGGGTATGCATGCGCTTAAATACGCCTTCATGGCGATTAAAATCGGCGACGTACAGATGGCAATTGCAACAGGGTCTGAAAGGTTTTCGGTTTCACTTCGGTCGGAGCAGTTTGAAGATGAGGTACAAAAACTGATAGCACTGGAAGAAAATCCATACATCAGCTTTGAAAAAGACTTTTTACGGTGGATGTTGTCAGATGGCGCGTCGGCAGTGTTAATGAGCGACAAGAAGAACGAAAAAGGAATAAGCCTTCGTATTGAATGGCTGGATGGCGTTTCTTATGCCCAGGAAATGGAAGCCTGCATGTATATGGGCAGCGGCAAAATGGAAGATGGAACGCTCAAAAGTTACCATGAATATACCCCTCACGAATTACACGAACAATCCATTTTAAGCATAAAGCAGGATGTAAAATTATTAAGTGAATATATTGTACCACTTGGTGGAATTAAACTAAAAGAATTATTTGAAACAAGGGGAGTTAACCCGGAAGAGATTGCCTACTTTCTTCCCCACATGTCGAGTAATTTTTTTAAAAGTAAAATATACGATTGGCTGGAAGCAAACAACATCAGTATTCCTTACGAAAAATGGTTTGTTAACCTCACAACCGTGGGCAATGTGGGAGCCGCATCTGTTTATATGATGATAGATGAACTTTTTAAAAGCGGAAAATTAAAACCAGGTGAAAAAATACTCATCATGGTGCCTGAAAGTTCAAGGTTCTCTTATATGTTTGGAATGCTGACCGTGTGCTAACGCGCGTTGCATCCTTTTCCCGATCATATGAATATCGCTTTTAGGATTACATAAATGCATCTGCCATGAAAAAAGAGGAAATCCCCCAGGATCCCGGCGCTTTAGGCAAGGTAACCAAAGAAATATCGTACGTGGTGGATGAATCCGGCAAGTATACCACCGGACTTAGCACAGGATGGGATATTAAAATTAAGGCCCTCGATGTTGCCTGGAACGATATCGAAAAAAAAGTAGCCCAGGCCAAACATAGAGTACTGAATAATGAAGCGAGCCCCCTGTTGTATTTTATGGAGCTCATGCTGATGGATATGCAGATTGTATCAGCCTATACCGGTTTCTGGAAATGGCAGATCAAACGCCACTTACGCCCCGGCATATTTAGCAAACTATCGGAAAAAAAACTGCAGAAATATGCTGCTGCTTTTAATGTAACCGTAGAAGAACTAAAAAACGTGAAACTGAATGAAACTGGAGTTTAAGCACTTACAGGCAGCGCATTGCGAAAACGGAGTAACGACGAGCCTGCTGCAGCATAACGGCGTACAGCAAATGACCGAGCCCCTGGCTTTTGGAATAGGATCGGGTTTATTTTTTATCTATATTCCTTTTATGAAAGTGAATGATGGGCCGGCCATTTCTTTCAGAACCATGCCAGGGATGATTTTTAAACGCACCTGCAAGGCGCTGGATATCCCCATAAAAAGAATAAAATTTTCATCCAAAAAAAATGCGCAACAGGCGCTCGACGACCGCCTGATGTCCGGTCAGCCCGCTGCCTGCCAGGTGGGCGTATTTTACCTGCCTTATTTTCCCAAAGAATATCGCTTTCACTTTAACGCCCACAATTTAATTGTTGTGGGGAAGGAAGATGGTAAATATCTCGTTAGCGATCCTATTATGGAAACCATTACCACCATGACAGAATATGAACTGGAAAGGGTAAGGTTTGCCAGGGGACCACTTGCACCACGCGGACAATTATATTTTCCAAAGGAGATAAAGGCAGTTACCAATGAACAAATAAAAAAAGCCATCGTTACCGGCATTCAAAGAAATGTGCGGCACATGTTATACGCACCGGGCAATATCGCAGGCATAACAGGTATCAGGTATACCGCAAAAAAAATAAAAAAATGGCGTGATACATTAGGGCTTGAGAAATCGCGTAGTTACCTGGCCCAATTGGTACGCATGCAGGAAGAAATAGGAACTGGCGGCGGCGGCTTCCGTTTCATTTACGGAGCTTTTTTGCAACAGGCATATGCTTATCACCCTGTTGACGAACTCATGGATATTTCAAAAGAATTTACAAAGGCCGGCGACCTATGGAGAGATGCCGCCGTACAAGCCTCCGGTATATATAAAGGAAGGCTTACCACTCAAAGCGATTATGACACTATGGGCAACCTGCTGCTCGACATTGCAGAGCTTGAAAAGCAAACTTTTAAAGCATTGGGAGCAACCGTTAAAAAAATGACATAATGCCGCTGTTACCATTTTCAACCTGTTTACTCCATATTTCAATTTCACCTTCAATTTGCCAGGGCTCATCCATGAACCTGCTTAGCTTACATTTTACCTTACCCCCTATACCCTATCTTTGACTCAATGAGTGTTGCTATTGCGATAGAAAACTTAGCTTTTGAGTACAAAGGCAATTCCCGGAAAGCCATACAGAAACTAAGTTTAAAGATAAACCAGGGGGACCGGTTTGGTATTTTTGGACCAAATGGTGCGGGCAAAACCACGTTGATGAACCTGATGACCGGTTTGCTTTCTTACACATCGGGTTCTATTCAATTATTAGGACATGAAGTTCGGGGGCATAAAAAAATCATTAATACCTTATTTGGCTTCGTACCCCAGGATTTTTCTTTTTACCACGAATTAAGCCCGGTAGAAAACATGCAGTTCTTTGGAGCCTGGGCAGGACTTTCCAAACAGCAGATTAAACACAAGATAGATGAGTTACTCACCATCCTGGCTTTGGATGAGGCGCGTAATAAGCCCATCAATAAGTTCTCCGGCGGCATGAAACGCAGGGTGAACCTGGCCATTGCCGTTATGCATGAGCCTCCCTTATTATTTTTGGACGAACCTACTGTTGGAGTAGATGTGCAAACACGTTATGCCATCGTTGAATACCTGAAGCAATTAAATGCAAAAGGCACGACCCTTGTGTATACATCACACCAGCTAAACGAAGCAGAGGATCTGTGCAACACAGTAGCGATGATCGATGAAGGTAAAATTATCGCGAACAACACACTGGAGGCATTATTGGCAGAATATGAGGAAGATGGGTTAGAGGGACTGTTTCTTAATCTTACAGGAAGAGCGTACAGGGACTGAAGAAAGGGTTTGAAATCTTAAATTTCAAATGTTAAATCTCAAATTTGCAATGTTTAAACTCTGGTCAACCATAGTAAAGGATTACAGAATTTTAATGCGCGATAAAGTTGGGCTTACATTAATGTTTGTGATGCCCATTATTTTGGCCATTGTAATTGCATCCGTACAAAACAGCACTTTTGAACTGGTAAACGAAAATAAAATTCCTGTCTTACTATATAACAGAGATCCCGGCGAACCGGCCAAAGAACTGGAAACTGCCCTAACAAAAGTGGGCATGTTCAACATCAGGAAGTTAACTGATATTCAAAATGAAGAAGACCTAAAAAGCAGGATCAATACAAAAGACGCTTTACTCGCTATCGTCATCCCCGGCAACTATTCGGACCAGGTGTTAAAAAAAGCTTCGCATATTGTTGGCGAGGCATTAAAAAATGTAGCGGTGCAGGATACTGGCACTTCTAACGATACCCTTTCCGGGACTCCTGTTAAATTATATTATCATCCTGTATTGCAGCAATCTTTTCGTAAAAGTATTGATGGCGTACTGCAAAGTGCATTGCAGCTTATCCAGAGCAGGTACATCGTAAAAAACGTGTATTATGCAGTTAATGAAGAAAATATTCCCGACAGCCTCGAAAACCAGATTGTTACCAATACCACACCCGTTGCAGAGATACCCGTTTCCCGGAATGATAGCCGGCAAATACCCAACGCTACGCAACATAATATTCCGGCCTGGACCATTTTTGCCATGTTCTTCGTTGTAATATCATTGGGCACCAGCGTGGTGCGTGAAAAATTAAACGGCAGCATCATCAGGTTGCGTACTTTACCTACCCATTTTGGATTGGCAATCATTTCAAAACAAATTACCTATGTGGTAGTTACACTGCTGCAAGCCGCCGTCATCTTTTCTATTGGAATATGGCTTTTCCCTAAAATGGGCTTGCCGGTGCTCAATTTACCAGGCGATAAAACAGCCTTGTTCCTGGTAACCTTTATTTGTGGCTGGTGTGCGGCAAGCTTTGCCATTTGTATTGGCATTTTTTCCGATACACAGGAGCAGGCAAATGGATTTGGCGCTGTGTCGGTTGTATTGCTGGCAGCAATTGGTGGATTATTGGTACCCTCATTTGTAATGCCTTCCTCCTTTCAATTTATTATGCGTTTATCGCCCCTGCATTGGTGCCTTGAGGCTTATTATGGATTGTTTTTAGAAGGCGGAAAACTGAAGGATATTTTAATGAATGTCGTCCCTTTATTGGTTATTACAATATTATTGCAGATAATTGCATTTTATGGCTTGAAACGAAAAAGCCTGATCTGAAAATTTTGCTAATGGAAATAGAACAATTAAAGCAGCAGCTTAAACAACAGATCGTTCAGTTTTTAAATCTTACCACTGTAAAACCGGAAGATATTAAAGACAATGAACCTTTATTTGGTGAAGGGCTTGGGCTTGACTCGATCGATTCCATTGAACTGATTGTATTGCTTTCACGCGAATACGGCATCACCATCCAGGACCCGAAAGAAGGCCGTAAAATACTGGTAGATATTAACACCATGGCAGATTACATTATGGTGCACAAAACCACTTAAATTTTTTGTATTGAGCAGGGTGTTTGTTACAGGAGTAGGAATCATCAGTGCCATTGGTGATACCGCGCAAAAAAACCGCCAGGCACTGATCAACAAACAATGTGGCATTTCTGCGCTGACATTATTTGATACAAAATATGCCGGTCTTCGCCCATGCGGCGAAATAAAAACCGCGACGGAGCACTTGAAGAATATCCTTCACGCACATGAAAAAGGCGTAACCCGAAGTTCGCTACTCGCCCTGCACGCGTTTAAAGAGGCTATTGCCGATGCGTCGCTTTCAACATTCAAACTTTCATCACCCCATACCGCGTTAATTGGTGGCACAACAGTTGGTGGAATGTGCCTCACAGATGAATTATACCACGACGCGAACAAAACTGACAACGGCTCGGAGTATGTTTCGGCCTATGATAACGCTTCCGTAAATTTATACCTCCAGTCGCGCTATGGCATTGGCGGTGTCGTCAACACCATTAATACAGCCTGTTCTTCTTCCTCCAACGCCATCATGTATGGAGCCAGGTTATTAAAAAATGGATTGGCAAAAACTGTAATTGCCGGGGGAACCGATAGTCTTGCGAAATTTACCATCAATGGTTTTAATGCACTGCACATCCTTTCTCCTGAGTTATGTACACCTTTCGACAGGGATAGGAAGGGTCTGAATCTCGGAGAAGCCGCTGCATTTGTAGTATTGGAGAAGGAGGAAGATATAGCCGGGAAAAAAGTGTATGCCGAACTAACGGGCTACGGAAACAGTAATGATGCCTTCCACCCCTCCTCCTTATCGGACCAGGGTGATGGCCCGTTTTGTAGTATGAAGCAGGCTTTGAAGCAGTCCGGACTTAAACCGTCAGACATCAGCTTTATTAATGCCCATGGTACCGGCACCGAAAACAACGATTTAGTAGAAAGCCGGGCACTGACCCGCCTGTTTATTACACCTCCTCCTTTCGCATCTTCCAAAGCCAATACGGGCCATACGCTTGGAGCAGCAGGAGCAATTGAAGCAGTATTCAGTATTTTAAGCCTTTTTTATCAGGAGATATACCCGGGACTGCAATTCAACCACGCTATTGAAGAAATCGGATTAAGACCTGAAACTAATTATCGGCGCACATCGTTACAACACGTGATGTCTAATTCCTTTGCCTTCGGGGGGAATTGTAGCTCATTGATTTTTTCGAAGATATAAATGGATTTGTGGTTTATGTTTGTTATGCGCTTTAAGCCGATTAGGTGTATCGAATTTCCAAATTAAATATTCGAACTTTGTAACCGCTAAGGCGGACAGGTTTTATTTGGAATTTGTATTTGGGTCGCTGGATATTTTCTTCGAATTTCTAATTTTTAAACATGTATATCCATCAATACAGTTGCATATCACCGCAGGAAAGTTTTGAACAGGTTAACCTGGATACCTTACACGAAAGCGTTGATAATAAGCTAAAGGTGCGGGAGCCCGTATATAATGGCATTCCACCGGGCATTCTACGGCGGATGGGCAAAGCGGTAAGGGTAGGCATAGGGGCTGCTCTTCCTGTATTAAAAACTCACCCCATAATCGATGGCATCATCATCGGCACGGCGAATGGGGGAATGGAAGACTGTATTCAGTTCCTCAATCAAATTATTGATTACGAAGAAGGGATGCTCACACCAGGCAACTTTGTGCAGAGCACACCCAATGCCATAGCGGCACAACTGGGGTTGTTGCGTAAAAATAAAGGTTACAATATTACGCATGTACACCGCGGGTTGGCATTTGAAAATGCATTGATTGACGCCATGATGATGCTGAAGGAAATGCCCGGAAGTAATTTTTTACTTGGCGGAATAGACGAAATTTCTGCTTACAATTATAATATCGAGTCTTTGGCCGGGAGTTTTAAAACTGAACCACTTTCAAACACTGCGCTTTATAACAGCCTGTCGGCGGGTACCCTTGCCGGTGAAGGGGCGGCTATGTTTTTGGTGAGTGATAGCGCCAAAAATGCCGTCGGAAAGGTAAATGCTATCCAAACGCTGCATACAAACGACGAAAGGGAAGTCAAAGCGGCACTGCAACAATTCATAAAAGAAAATATAGCTGATGGTGAAAACGCGGATCTATTCATCAGTGGCGAGAATGGGGACGGGCGATTAATAAAATATTACGACGCGGCAGAATCACTATTTAGTGAACAAACAACGATTGCCCGTTTCAAACATATGTGTGGCGAATATCCTACTGCTTCGGCCTTTGCGTTGTGGTTAGCGTGCGGTAAGCGGCCATTGCCTTTGCATATGACAAAAAGAAAATCCAGGTTTTCTGAGGTTCACAATATCATCATCTATAATAATTACAAGGGGCACCAGCACTCATTTATGCTGCTGGTTAAATAGACGGTCTGTGTGTCACAAGGAAAATGAATAGTGATATCCCTGTTGTAAATGGACGATCAGAGTGAATCCATAATTTGAAGAAGCCGCCGCTTTCACTGTTGCCTGAAAAAGTAGATGTAACGCAGTGGTGTTCATATTTCCGGTCAAATTCTTAACAAATAATAATTAAACATATGATCCAAAAAATAATCACCCTTGTAGCGGTTTGCCTGGTTTCATTACAGATAAATGCTCAACACATACGCGTGGTTGAAGGCAAAATTCCGGATATAAAGAATGAAAAATCTGTGAATACCGAATTCACCTATGAGAATATCGGTGTTGGCAAATTTGATAAAGAAGCAGATTATGTTAAGGCAAAAACCGAAGAATATAACAAGAAAGAGCCAGGCAAAGGGGATTCATGGGCAATAAAGTGGGTGGAGGATAGGAAATTAAGGTATGAACCAAAGTTTAATGAACTGTTTACCAAATACAGTAATCTGACTATTGACAACAATGCTAAATACACCATTATTTTTCATACCGTTTTTATAGAACCCGGTTTTAACATAGGCATCTCCCGAAAAAACGCTTTCATAAATGGCGAAGCCTTTATTGTAGAGACTGCCGATAAAACCAAAGTCATTGCTAAATTGTCCATAGATAAAGCTCCCGGTAATGCATATTGGGGAAATGATTTTGATACGGGCGAAAGACTCTCAGAAACCTATGCTACTGCAGGTAAAGCACTGGGGAAATTCTTAAGCCAGTAGTTTTTCCAACATAACCCGCATACTTTTTTTTGTTTCGGCTGCACCAAAAACCCGGATATGGGTACCTTTGTCCCCTATGGAAATACATGCCATCCGCCCTGCAGTTCACATTTTCCTTCAACCTCAAATAACGGCAGGAACAAAGTATTTCACAGGCTCACTTCACTGCCGCCATAAACTATCCAAAGAAAATGCAACCCTTTGCAAAAGTGAACGTATATATCTAATATTACTCTATGGTAATAGTGCAATCGTAACATGCGAGAGCAGGATGGGAAGCTTGAATCTTATTCTTAAATTATTTTTTATCAAGGGGTTAAACAAAAGTTACAGGGTGTTTTGGAAAATATAACCATCGTCATCAAGGGTTGTGCCAAAAAAGAGCATAAGTATCAGTCGATAGTGTATGAACGCTATTATGGCTATGCATTGAAGATTGTATTCCGTTATATATACCGGTACGAGAAAGCAGTATTTGTAACTAACGATGGTTTTGTGAAACTATTCCGGCATTTTGAACACTTTAAGCCGGGAAAAACAGACCTGGATAATGAAAAAATACTGATGGGGTTCATAAGGAGAATTATGATAAACACCGCCATCGATGAATTAAGAAAAGGAACGATGTCTCCCGAAATAGGCGGCATACCTGATTATGTATGGGATATCACCGCCAAAGACCAGGATGCAGACCAATTGCTGTTATATAAAGAAATGATCACCATGGTAAAGGACTTACCACCCAAATACAGGGTGGTGTTTAATATGTATGTAATAGATGGATATAACCACCTTGAAATAGCGGATATGATCAATATTTCTGTGGGTACATCAAAGTCCTGTTTATCGCGGGCCAGGGCCATGCTTCAGGAAAACATCAAAAAAATAGAGGATTCCAAAATATGCAGCGTTTAGATCATGATATGGATGATTTG
>DASUFG010000449.1:0-6329 GCA_036274715.1 Agriterribacter sp. | reverse complement strand
CTGATAATATCTTCAATGGTAGAAGCGTTGGAGGCTACCGCGGCGGTACAGGTCATGTCGCCCACGGTGCGGTACCGTACTTTTTTCTGCGAGATTACATCCGTTTCATCAATGCGGATGAATTCGGATACCGCAACATATTGCCCGTCGTATTCCAATACTTCGCGGTCGTGGGCAAAATAAATCGATGGCAATTCTATTTTTTCGCGGCGTATGTAATTCCAGATATCGAGCTCCGTCCAGTTGCTGATCGGAAATACCCTTACATTTTCTCCTTTTGATATTCTACCATTATACGTGTTCCATAGTTCAGGCCGCTGGCGTTTAGGATCCCATTGCCCGAACTCGTCGCGAATAGAAAAAATTCTTTCCTTCGCCCTTGCTTTTTCTTCATCCCGGCGTGCGCCGCCAATGCAGGCATCAAACCCGAACTCTTCAATCGTATCGAGCAATGTATAGGTTTGTAATTGATTGCGACTGGCAAACTTCCCTTTTTGTTCGGTGAGTCTTTTAGCTTTAATGGTGTCTTCTACATTCCGAACAATTAATTTCTCTCCAATTTTTTCTGCGAGGTAGTCCCGGAATTGTAAGGCTTCCGGAAAATTATGACCGGTATCAATATGTACCAATGGAAAAGGAAACTTGCCCGGACGAAATGCTTTCAAAGCCAGGTGCACGAGTGTAATGGAGTCTTTCCCCCCGCTGAATAATAAGGCCGGTTTTTCAAACTGACCTGCTACTTCTCGAAAAATATGAATGGACTCCGATTCCAGTTCCTCTAAATAATCTAAATGATGTACGCTCATCTAATATCGAATTATGTTTTATATAAGTGTATGGTTTGTGGTGTATAGTTCCTGGTTATTGCTCTTCCAAATTTCCGCGATTCGCATATGAGTAATAAATCATAAACAAAAAACGACAAACTCATTTGTTGGCTTCTGCGTGCACATGCAAACCGCATTCCTTTTTTGAGGTGTCTTCCCACCACCATCTTCCTGCACGGAAATCTTCGCCCGGCTTAATTGCCCTCGTGCACGGTGCGCAGCCAATACTTACAAAACCCCTGTCGTGCAAGGGATTGTAAGGAATGTTATAGGTGTCGATAAAATTCGTTACTTCCTCAGTTGGCCAGTTCAATAAGGGATGGTATTTCGTTATTTTATTACCGGCATCCCATTCGATCTGTTGCATATCATGCCTGTTGGGTGAATGTGCCGCACGTATGCCCGTTATCCAGATCTTTTTATTTTTTAAGGCCCGTTGCAAAGGTTCTACTTTGCGTATATGGCAACATTGTTTCCTGTTATCCACTGATTCATAAAAACTGTTGGGTCCCTTTTCTGCAATAAAATGTTGAAGGGAGATGGCATCTGGATAGTAGGCTGTAATTGTTTGATTGTATTTTTCAAGCGTACGGCTCCAGGTAGAATAGGTTTCGGGGAACATGCGGCCGGTATCCAGCGTAAATACCTGTATATCTAACTGTTCGCTAAAAATGATATGAGAAATAACCTGGTCTTCCCAACTAAAGCTTGTTGAAAAAACCACTTCACCTGGGTATTGCGTTGCAATATTGCGGAGTTGTCGCGCGATATCGTTTATTTGTATGAGTTCGGAAATTCTTTGAATTTCGCTTTGTGGATCCGTCTGATTCATAATTCACTAAAATTGATGGGCAAGTTTAAACCGTTCTATCACTTATCCCCGGCAAGGGGTGAGTTGCTTCAACAACAACAACGGTAATTGTATGTTCTTCTCATCAACATCAAAGCGATTTTATTACTCTATCAAATTGGTGGACAAAGATAATAACTAAAATGGAAGTTTTTTACTTTTTTTGTTTCTTCACAATTTTTTTTGAGAATCTCCACCTTTTGCTGCTATCTTTGCGCCAGTTCTTTAATGATTTACTTATCAAGAAAGGCAGAGGGACTGGCCCGATGAAGCCTTGACAACCTGTTCCGTGCCGCAGCATTGCGGTATGGGGAAAGGTGCCAATTCCAGTTCCGCCGAAGGGCGGGAGCAGATAAGTCAGACGAAAAGCTGATATCTAGAATATTATAATATCAATAAGCTCTTCCGATGACCTGTTGGAAGAGTTTTTTTATGCCCCTGCGCGCCGGGCTAAATCACCTCGGTACTTTGTTACACGTTCCACTTTCTTGATAATTACATCTCAATTAATCTGTTCGTTGTCAACTGTTTACTTTAGTATTTGATTTCCGATGCAGGAAATATTGAGTAAAATTTGACGCACAGTTAGCACTGTGAGGCAGATTGTTTAATTAATGTGTTGAATGATTTCAATCCTAAAAAATCAAATTGGATGAATACTTTAGTCAAAACATATAAGGATATTGACCGCAACCTGTTAAAGTCCATACCCAACCCTTCGGACCAGGCATACGAGATCAAAACAAAAATCCCGGAGTTTACTTTCCTGGGAGTAAAGGAGCAGCCCGATTTTGCTACCTTATATATTACGTTTTACGCGGGCACCAAAATCATGGAGCTCAAATCGCTCAAACAGTATGTTTTTCAACTCAGAAATATCATTGTTTCTTACGAAAGGCTGATCAATATCATTTATGACGACTTGCAGGAGATATATGAGCCCGACAGGCTTCGGATTGTAATGATTTGCAACCCCAGGGGCGGTATCAGTTCTAAACTCACGATCGATTCCGACTGGAAAGCACGGGGAGGGAAGGAACGGTTTAACGATTGGCAACGTATAGAAGATGAGTGGGAAGTGACTATGTAATCTTGAAGAAAGAAACAAATAAAAATTTGGATAATAGTGACAAACTCAAGTAATTTTATTGACTTTTACTTTAAGCTTCAGGGTATGACAGCAACAAAAAATATAGTGTTCAACAACCACACATGTATGTGCATGGTTTGCTGTTCTTATATGCCGTGAGGCAGTTATAACCAGGTCTTAGGGTTCCTTACCTTTCGATATACACATCCACCTCTTTATTTGTAAACTATATCTTCACGCTTTAAATCATTCGCCATGAGCAATTATCATTTTGAAACTTTACAATTACACGCCGGACAGGAAATTGATCCCACCACCAGGTCGAGGGCAGTTCCTATTTACCAAACCACTTCCTATGGCTTTAACAGTACAGAACATGCTGCCAATCTTTTTGGCTTAAAGGAGTTCGGCAATATTTATACCCGCATCATGAACCCGACTACCGATGTGTTTGAAAAAAGAATTGCTGCATTGGAAGGCGGGGTGGCGGCAGTTGCAACCTCTTCGGGACAAGCCGCTCAACTGCTTGCCTTGCATAATATTCTGCAGGTGGGTGACAATTTTGTAAGTACCCCTTTTTTATATGGAGGAACGTACAACCAGTTTAAAGTAACATTTAAAAGATTGGGCGTTGACGTAAGATTTGCAGATGGAGACGATGTGGAAAGTTTTGTGAAGCACATTGATAAAAATACAAAAGCAATTTACCTCGAGTCAATCGGTAACCCCCGTTTAAATGTTCCCGACTTTGAGAAATTTGTGGCGCTTGCAAAAGAATATGATCTTCCGTTAGTGGTAGACAATACTTTTGGTGCCGGCGGCTATTTAGTACGGCCTATCGAATTGGGCGCAAATATAGTAGTAGAATCCACAACCAAGTGGATCGGCGGTCATGGAACCTCCATCGGCGGCATTATTGTAGATGGCGGCAATTACAATTGGGGCAATGGTAAGTTCCCACAGTTTACCGAGCCTAGTGAAGGATATCATGGATTAAAATTCTGGGATGTATTTGGAGAAGGGAATCCGCTGGGCTTACCGAATATTGCTTTTGCTATTCGGGCAAGAGTAGAGGGGCTGAGAGATCTTGGCGCCAGCATGAGCCCGTTCAATTCATTCCTTACATTGCAGGGAATAGAAACACTTTCACTGCGCCTTGAACGCCACGTATCAAATGCACTGGCATTGGCCACATGGCTCGAAGCACACCCACAGGTTGAATTTGTTTGGTATCCCGGATTGGCGAGTAGTCCCTACCATAAATTGGCAAAAAAATATCTTCCCAATGGTTTCGGGGGAGTATTGAACTTTGGAATTAAAGGGGGAAAAGAAAACGGAAGAAAATTCATTGATTCCTTAAAGCTGGTGAGCCACCTGGCCAATGTGGGAGACGCTAAAACCCTGGCTATTCATCCTGCTTCAACCACCCACGAACAACTAAGCGAAGAAGAACAAAAAGCATCGGGGGTAGAGCCGAACCTTGTTCGGATAAGTGTAGGCATTGAACATATTGATGATATAAAAGCGGATTTTGAACAGGCATTTGAAAATGTATTTGCCCCGGAACTTGCAGCAAAATAATAGGGATTGAAGACGTGAAACGTCGAACGTTCACGTCTTCAATTTTTAATATAGGAGATTCAACAATATAGGTACAAAAAATATGTCGACTCAGGTGTATACACATACAGGTGCGTTTACTTTGGAAACCGGAGTAACGATTTCCCAATATCATTTGGCTTATACCACATTGGGGCGAATGAATGCCAGGAAAGATAATGTGGTGTGGGTTTTTCATGCCCTTACGGCCAACAGCAATCCTGCTGACTGGTGGCCGGGATTGGTAGGCGAAGGGAAGCTTTTTGATCCGGCTAAATATTTTATTATTTGTGCAAACATGCCGGGAAGCTGCTACGGAAGCATTGGACCGCTGGAAATAAACCCGGCAACTCATGAACGCTGGTATCACGATTTTCCCCTGTTCACTACAAGAGACATGGTAAGAGCCTACCGGGCATTGAAAGATGACCTGGGTATTGCAAAAATTAATATCGGCATCGGCGGTTCTATGGGCGGCCAGCAGTTATTGGAATGGGCTATTGAGGAACCGGGTCTTTTTGAACATGTGGTAGCGCTGGCTACTAATGCAGTACATTCTCCCTGGGGTGTGGCTTTTAATGCTTCGCAGCGCATGTGCATAGAAACAGACAGCACATGGAAAGACAAGATACCCGAAGCCGGTATACAGGGCATGAAGGCCGCAAGAAGCATAGCGCTGTTAAGCTATCGCAACAGCTATACTTATAATCTTACCCAACCCAGGGATAAAAAAACGGCTTGGCCGGTGTCGCACGCCTTTGGTGGCGAAGCGGCCGAGAGCTACCAGCGTTACCAGGGCGAGAAACTAGCCAGGCGCTTTAACGCCTTTAGTTATTACCGGCTCAGCCAGGCCATGGATGCGCATGATGTGGGAAGGGGAAGGGGTTCTGTAGAGGAAGCCCTGGGGCGGATACACTCAAAAACGCTTGTTATCGGTATTACGAACGATTTGCTCTTTCCACCCGAGGAGCAGAAAAGAATAGCTGATCATATACCGGGGGCTCAATACCATCTTATTGAATCTGTTTATGGGCACGATGGTTTTTTGTTGGAATTTGAGAAAATAGAACAGCTACTGAAAGCTTTTGTTAAAGAAGACAATGTGAGTTATTTAAAAATTGTAAACCAGTAAGTACATGCAAACACAGCGGGAATTGATAATCGGATTATTTGGTTTTGGAGTTGTGGGAGAAGGATTGTATAAGGTGCTGGGGCAAACCCCTTCCCTGCAGGCAACGATTAAAAGAGTTTGTATAAAAGATCCGGGGAAAAAACGCAATGCCCCTGCATCTTTATTCACCACAGACCGGTTTGATTTGCTGAATGATCCGGAAATTAATGTAATTGTAGAAGTGATCAATGAATCGGAACCTGCATTTGAAATTGTATCTACCGCATTAAAGAATGGCAAAGCCGTTGTAAGTGCGAGTAAAAAAATGATCGCGGAACACCTGCCTGAAATCCTGGAATTACAGAAAAAATATGATCAACCTTTTTTATGCGAATCAGCGGCATGTGCTTCCATCCCTGTTATCAGGAATTTAGAAGAATATTATGACAATGATTTGCTGCACTCCATCAGGGCAATAGTGAATGGGTCTACTAATTTTATTCTTACTAAAATGTTTGAAGAAAAGCTGGACTTTAAACAGGCCTTGATGCTGGCGCAGCAGCTGGGTTTTGCCGAAGCCGATCCATCGTTGGATGTAGACGGATGGGATGCATTAAACAAATGGACGTTTTTGCTTACCCACGCTTATGGCATTGTTGAAAAGCCTGAAAATATTGTTTTCAATGGTATTCAGAATATTACCTTGAGTGATGCAGTGGTGGCAAAGGAAAGAAGCTACGCCATTAAATTGGTAGCACAGGCCAAAAAATTAAACAATGGCAAAGTAGCCGCATTTGTATTACCGCAATTTGTGAAACAGGATGATCCGCTGGCATTTGTAAAAAATGAATT
>DASUFG010000448.1:0-5035 GCA_036274715.1 Agriterribacter sp. | reverse complement strand
GAACCCAATTCGAGTATGATTTACTATGTGCTTCCCGGACCTTTCGCGGATAATGTGGAGGAAAGAATACAGGGAGCTGTTCAACAATTGATGAAGGACATTGGGGTAAGGCCTTCAAAATAATAGAAAAAACCGTCCCGGCAATATCCCTTATTTCTTCACCTCAATATCCTTCACACAGCGGAAACCAATATGGTTGGTAGAAGACCGCCATTCGCCTTTACCGCGGGTACCCACCATATACCTGGTACAGTATTGATCGGTGCACAGAAAAGACCCACCGCGCTGTACTTTCTTTTTTTCTGTGGGTTCTGCCGGATCAAATGACGATTCTGGTCCTTTCGGATTTTTAGCAACGCCGGCTTGCGCCAATTGAACATAGTAATCGGGACGATACCAGTCGCTGCACCATTCCCATACATTCCCGGCAACATCGTATAAGCCGTAGGCATTTGGATGAAATTGTTTAACGGGTGCAATGCCGGCAAATCCGTCGGTACCAAGGTCGGCATTGGGAAACTGCCCCTGGAAAGTATTAGCCTGCCATTTTTCACCATTTTTAAGTTCATTGCCCCATGTGTACAGGTTTCCGGTTTTACCTGCCCTTGCCGCAAATTCCCATTCCGCCTCCGTGGGCAAACGTTTACCGGCCCATTTGGCATAAGCTTCCGCATCTTCATAAGCAATGTCTACCACGGGATAATTCTCCTTTCCGGTAATGCTGCTTTTTTCACCCGTAGGGTTACGCCAGTTAGCGCCTTTTATATAACTCCACCATTGGTAGTGATTGTTTAATGGAACTGGCTGCGCAGGAGGCGTAAATACAACAGCACCCGCAATGAGGTTTTCTTCGGGAACGCCGGGAAATTCCTCCTTTGTAGGTTTCTGCTCCGCAACAGTAGTATAGCCGGTAGCTTTCACAAAAGCGGCAAACTGTTTATTGGTGACTTCTGTTTCATCCATATAAAACGGGTCAACGTATACGCGGTGTACGGGTCTTGCATCATTCATGCTCTCGTGCCCGCCGTCAGTCATGCCCACTGGGTTTACACCGCCCATACTGAACTCTCCGCCCGGTATTAAAACCATACCTTGGACAATTTGACCAACGCCGGACGTTTCATTTTCTTTTGTGGGTTCAAAAACGGAGCCGCCGCCATTCATAAATAAGGTACTGTCGCCGGGTGTTAGTCCCTGCGTACAGGAAATGGCACCGCCAATCTTAATTTCATTCATATTTTGGGCAACCAATGGAACATCGGCCACACTTGGATCGGCTTCGGTATCTGCAGATTTTCCTTGGTTGCATGAATGAAGGCTGATTACGGCAATGGTAATAAATGGTAAACTGTTAAATATGGATAATTTCCGCATGCTCCTATTTTTTTCGGGCAATTCTATATTTTTTGGTGTGGGTTACGATATTCAAAACTACATCAATTCTCAAATATAAGAACGAGTGAACCTCTCCTGGACATCCATTCTCCCGTTTCCGGTAAATATAGCCGTTGTATCTTTAGTATAAATTTCCGGGTGAGTCTGTGCCGATAGGGAGTTGAACCTGCCAAAGCGGTTTTCCAAAGCAGGTTGCCAGTTTAAAACTGAAGCGAACTATACGTCAGGCACTCAATAAAACTACGGTATACTAAAAAATATGGCAGTTGATATTACGATAGGTTATTTTTCAGGAAGCCCGGATCATAGGGATCATTCATTTGACAAATAAATAGAAATAAATTGATAACGACTACCGGTATGCGAAGTATATGCATGGTTATCTGCACGGCATTTTTTTTGTGTGCCGCCCATGCCCAATTACCGGAATATCATCTCCAGGTTTTTGATTATCCCAGTGGGATACGTCCGGACGAAATAAGCGCTATGGCAAAAGACCAAAGGGGTTTCCTGTGGATATTATACCGGTCGCAGGTACAAAGTTTTGATGGAAAGGAGGCGCTGAATTTCCGGCCTGCCGACAGGTTAAACAGCATGCTTTGCGACAAACAGGGCAATATCTGGGTGTGTTCGGAAGACGATGTTTTCCTTTTTTCGGAACAATTTGGAAGCTTTAAACCTGCAATAGTTGAGGGAAGGAAAGACGACATGAAAATTGGTCCTGTTATAGAATTGCCCGGCAACAAAATATGGCTGCTTACCAACATCGGGTTCTTCCAATACGATACAGGACAGCAACTGTTTCAAAAGGTTCCGGGGGTACTGTCGGAAAACATGGATTTGAATACAGACATCTGCGGGAGGTACGGCAATACCTTGTTTATACACAATAAGAATTTTATTTACCGCTATAATAGCGAAACCGGCCGTACAGACAGTTTAGCAGGGAATTTCCTCTATGACATATACCCCGTAAGTGAAGACAGCGCGCTGGTTAGTTCACGCTACAGCAGATCGCAATGGTACCGTTTTTCAACAGGTGAGATCACCACGGCATCGCTGGATAAAAGCAAACCGGAAACTTTTAGCCTGAGGACTATGGTGCCCGTTTCTTCTTCGCGTTTTTTGGTCGCTTCCTCTGAAGGCATATTTGAGTATGATGCGCTTAAAAAGAGCTTTATTCCACAGCATTTTTTTCTGAACGGCCGCAAAGTGGCTACGAAAGAGTACGCTACTTACATTTTTTATGATGAACCCGAAGACTATGTGTGGATTGCTACTACCGACGGAATAGCCAGGTTTCCTTTCAAAAACCAAACCATGGCTTTGATTAAGCTAACACAAATGAACGATGAAATATCGTCGAACATCAATGATGTGCGGAGAATAGTGCAGGATGAAAAAGGAGATTTGTGGGTGGCTACCGGTTATGGGTTTAGCTGCTGGCAGAAAGACAAAAATAAATGGCAGGTATACGCACCCGCGGTAGATGATAGTACGAGATTAAGTTATGAATCCATCCGCGGAATGGTGTACGATGGTAAATATTTAATCCTTGGGCCTACCAATAAAGGGCTATGGTTGTTCAATACCAC
The DNA here is from genome assembly GCA_036274715.1 of Agriterribacter sp. Classification (GTDB taxonomy): domain Bacteria; phylum Bacteroidota; class Bacteroidia; order Chitinophagales; family Chitinophagaceae; genus Agriterribacter. The sequence goes on along the minus strand of DASUFG010000448.1, from coordinate 2,045 downwards.
AACCGAGCAGTACCGGCGGCCAATTTACGATTCGCCGGAAGACCGGCGATTGAGCGAACACGATTTTGTGAACGATATTACTACCCTGCAGAGTGGTGATCATATCATCTCCGCCAGGGATGCGGTGTACATCCTGGATGGTAAGACCTATCACCTGCGAAGATTCAATCTTCCTGAAATAGAGGGCGCCAGGGCTAGTTTTTGTGGGCAGGGGCAGGACGGCATCGTGTGGCTTGCCACATCAAAAGGATTGTTTTGCCTGGATGCTAAAATGAATTTACTTTTAAAAGTACCGAAAAATTTCAGGAGTAATATTCTTACGAATGGCTACACGGGCTTTATACTGCCGGATAGTGGGCTTTTATTTTCGTGCACGGAAGGGCTTTTTACCCTGTATTATATTGATGGAAAAGTAAAGATTGCCAAGGTCACCAACGTTTTCGACAATATTTGGCTTTACACGGTTTACCAGGATAAAAAAGGAGTCATCTGGGCGAGTTCTGAAAATGGTATTTATCGCTTTGATCCCCGTACGTCAAAACTGAATCTTTTTGACCGGTCCGATAATATACAAGGGTATGGTTTTAACAGCAACGGCTGGTTCAGAGACAAGGATGGGATCGTTTATTTTGGTGGTTTGAACGGAATCAACTACTGGCAACCTGAAACTTTTTCGGCTCCCGCAGAATCTTTTGAAGCGTATATCAGCAAGGCAAGAATTGGCAATAAGGATTATTCAATGTATGCTTTCGATAAACTGGAACCCATCAATTACTCCGAGCGAAGTATGGAAGTGGGTTTTAACGCTATATATTTTAACAACCCGGCCAAGGTAAAATACCGGTATAAACTCGAAGGGCTTGATAAAGAATGGAAGGAAATCGGCAATAGTAGCATTGTAAGTTTCTCATCCCTGGCGCCTGGCGATTACGTGCTGCACATGGAGGCTAGTTTAAACCAGGTAGATTGGAAAAAATCGACCAACACGCTTTCTTTTGCTATTCTGAACCCCTTCTGGACAACATGGTGGTTTGTTGGTTTATGTGTTTTGGCGCTGGTGTTACTGATAGGGCGTATCATCCTGAATCACCGGCGTAAAATAAACCGTCATAAAGAAGAACTGGAAACGGCGCAGGCTATCAACTATTTTTCTTCCAATATTTATGAAACCAATGCAATAGAAAATGTGTTGTGGAACATTACAGAAAAATGCGTAGACCGGCTTCGTTTTGAAGATTGCGTGATTTATGTGGTAGACCGGGAGCAGAATCTGTTAACAAAAAAGGCGGGGCACCGGTTGGGAAAAACCGAATCGCTGGAAATAACCGAATCGCTGGAAATTCCCGTGGGAGAAGGCATTGCTGGTTTTGTAGCCTCTTCGGGTAAGCCAGAGATGATTAACGATACTTCCAAAGATTCCCGCTATATTATTGAGGGGAAGCAACGGTATTCGGAGATCGCCGTTCCGATAATCATCGACGGAAAAGTGTGGGGAGTTATAGATTCAGGGCATTCAAAAAGGGGATTTTTTTCTCAAAAGCATTTGTCTATTCTCACTACCATTGCTTCGCTTTGTGCCAATAAAATGGTAAAAGCAAAAGCGGAGGAAGAAAAACGACAGGTTGAATCCATTATTATGGACACCCGGCAGAAAATGGCTGATGCGGAAATGCAGGCCCTGCGTGCCCAAATGAACCCACATTTTATTTTTAACTGTCTTAATTCCATCAACAGGTATATTGTAAAAAGCGACCAGGCCACAGCATCGTTGTATCTCACCAGGTTTGCCAGGCTCATCAGGTTGATATTAGATAATTCAAATAACAAGTCTATCACTTTGGCCAGTGAACTCGAAGCATTAAGATTATACATTGAAATGGAAAGTATACGCTTTGAAAAGAAATTCACATACAATATCTCTTATAATGATGAGGTGTTCCCGGAAAGTGTATACGTGCCGCCGTTGATTATACAACCTTATGTGGAAAATGCAATATGGCATGGGCTTTTGCATAAAGCAGACAACGGTGACCTATCGGTTAACA
>DASUFG010000447.1:0-5388 GCA_036274715.1 Agriterribacter sp. | reverse complement strand
GTTTCAGCTACTGTGTATTTACCATCGATCAGCATCTGTTGCGCTTTGTCTCTTACCCAACCCGCAGGATAATTAAGCAGGTTCACCAGTTCCGCGGGATCGTGTGGCATGATGACGGGATTAGCCGATTTTTGCGTAGGAACTATTTTATAAATCCGGCCACAGTTAAGGGGTTTGGTCAGTGATCTCTTTTTTATTTCCTCTTTGAGGTAATCCGTTAAATACGTTTTGTGTTGAATAATTCCCCTGTACATATCAACAATATACAGCGCTCCATCCGGGCCCTCATATAAGCTCACAGGGCGAAATCTTTCGTCGATGCTTGTAAGGAATTCACGTCCTTCATAAGCCTGTTTCCCTAACATCACATTTCCATTTTCTTCCAATATATTTCTTTTGATGAGGTTGGCAGAAGGTTCTGCTACAAAAACGTTGTTGTAGTAAGCCTGCTTGAATAAGCTACTTCTATACACTACCGGTCCGCATGCAGCGGTAAAATTTACAAGCCTGGAACTATCATCCAGAATTTTGTCCATGTATCCCCGGTTAACACCCGTGGTAGGTCTTGCCGGGTATACCCTGTTGTTGGGCACTATTTTAATGTCGTAGCCCGATACATTACGCTGCTCTTTATTTCCGGCGCCTAAACCCGGCATGAAATAATCGCCCAGCAGATTCTGAGAATTATTGTTGTAATACAAACGCCCATAATCATCCTGGGTAATACCCCATTGACCTCTGTCGTGCGTTTGTTCAATGAGCCATTCATCGCCCTTTTTTTTGTATTTTTTGCTGGAGTTGGCACTGTAAATCCAGTTATCCAGTGACCTGAGTAAGCCATTGGGCTGGTGTTCCACATTCCCGCCCTCGGTATACGCACTATCGACCAACGTTTTTTTACCGGCGCGGTCGTTATTTATTTTAACATACCAAAGTTTCGGCGGTTCTGCTACCAATATACCATCTTCTACCAGGCAAAAAGCTCTTGGTAGTTGGAGTGAGTCCATAAAGACTTTACGCTCATCGGGTGAGCCATCTCCATTCTTATCTTCCAGTATTACAATTTTGCCATTGCGAACATCTTCCCCGTTTCCATTTACATCCGGCATATAACCTTCCATTTCCAGCACCCATATTCTGCCTTTGTCATCAAAAGTCAGGGCAACAGGTGTGTTTACCAAAGGCTCGGCTGCTACCAGTTTTACTTCAAAACCATCTTCCACTTCCATCGCCCTCAGGGATTCTTTGGGAGATAGCTGAGGGGCATCCCTGATGATCTCTTCGACCCTTTCAGGATCCATTTTTCTTGAATTTTTGTTCCTGCCTGTGTCAACGCTGCAGGTTGCTAAAACATTAATAATAGCCAATGCATAAGAAAAATAAAGCGCGCTTTTAAACATTACTGCTGATCCTTTTTGTTCTGAAAGATTTAATGCTTACAACTGGCCTGTTTTGGGGAAACGGGTATACAGTGTACTAAGTTATATACTTGTTATGCCTGGTGCAGCATTCAGTTTTTAAACTAAACATTCCCCCGACAAATGTATCGGGAGAATGTTGAATGTTAGGTATATTTTTTGAAAGTTCTATATCTGCGTCTGCTGGTTATTTAAACCGATATCAGCCTGGTCACGCCTGCTGCAAATCGCCTACAGGGGCATTGTTGGTCAGTCCCTTTTTGTATGCTACACTTCGTTGGGAACAACATAGGGTGCGCGATATACTCTTGTAAGCATGGCATCCGCCTCTGTGTCGTTCACAAATTTTTCGTTGTCCATGCTTCCGCCCATAAATTTCAGCCCGCGGTTAAGGCGGTATGAAATATTAGCCAACAAGGGAAGTGCGGATGAAAAGAATCCTTCATTAATATCGCAATGCAAAGCATCATTGTTGCCTGCCCTTATGGCGTCGATGAAGTTAACATAATGCTCTGTTCCGCCCGGTGGAATCCTTGGGTCAACGTCTTTTTTGTCCTCTTTTTCTTTTGAACCGGCAAACGGTTCTTTGTCGCGCTGACGAAAAGCTTTCCATGTACCACCCTCTACTTCCATATAACCGTCGGTGCCGTAAAACATGTTGCCTATTCGGATATCGAGGCTTGATTCTCCGTTTGAATATCTTCCGCGGGTTTCAAACTCCAGTGTTTTGCCATCTTCATAGGTAAATATGGAGGTTTGGGTATTGGGCGTTTCCTGCGCACATTCTTTAGGATCAATACCATATACACCACCGGCAGAATAAATAGACAGCGGATGTTCGTTTTTATTCAAACCCCAGCGGGCAATATCAAACTGGTGCGGTCCCTGGTTACCTGTGTCTCCGTTGCCAGTGTCCCAGAACCAATGCCAGTTATAATGTCCCTTTTTTTCGTTGTATGGGCGCCATGTGGCAGGCCCCAGCCAGCGGTCGTAGTGAAGCGTAGCAGGTGGAATACCATCCTTCGAAATGCCGAAGGAATCGCGCGGTTTAATGCAAAGTCCCCTTGCCATAAAAACCTCACCTATGCCGCCTTCGTGCAGGAACTTCATCGCCTCCATAACGTTAGCAATGGAACGGTTTTGAAACCCTACCTGCACCCGTCTATCGTATTTGCGGGCTGCTTCAATCATCTTACGTCCTTCCCATATTTCGTGTGAAGCAGGTTTTTCGCAATACACATGTTTGCCTGCCTGGCATGCCCAGATAGTTCCCAGGGCGTGCCAATGGTTAGGTATGGCTAATGATACAGCGTCTATTTCCTTATCATCAAATACCTTGCGCATATCCCATTCCTTCAGGGGTTTTTCGCCTGTTTTATCTACTACAATTTTGGCTCTTGAATCAAACCATTGGTCATCGGCATCGCACAATGTTTTTAATCGCACGTTGCGGCTGGTTTTTAATCCGCACCAACTGTTGATATGCGTTTGCCCCTGACCATGAATGCCAATCACTGCTAAATTAATACGTTCATTGGCGCCAGGTATTGCGGCATACGACTTAGCGCTTAATCCCATGCCGCCAATAGTGAGGCCTGCCCCCGCCAGGGCTGTTTTTTTGATAAAATCTCTCCGGGAGTTGTTTTTTTCTTCCATACCTGATATGTTTTCTTTTAAATGAGTAAATGAATATGAATTAGAGATATATTGTCTTATTTCTTTTTCGAGTGTGCCACCATCTGGTTAAATACTGTTAATTGCTCTTTCATAGCAGCAACCCTGTCGGTTGGTTCGGTACGGGCTTCCAGCAATATCCAGCCATTGTATTTCATCTTGGTAAACAAGTCCATTAATTGCTGATAGGGGTACTCGTTTGTGTTGAGTTCCCTTACATGCACGGTATCGCCAAACCATTTTTTTACAGAATCGAAGTTGGCTTCGAGCCCCGGTGGTAGCAAGTCTTCAGGGTTACAGTTCCAGCATATTTTTACGTTGGGCTCCGTAACCTGGTCAAAAATGGCTTTCATATTGGGTAATTCCTGCGTTAGTTTTCCATGAACTTCCACTCTTACCAGCTGCCCGAGGTTTTGTGCGAACTTTCCTACTTCATTAAAGGAAGCGGCAATCTGGGCAATGGTTTTTTCCTTCGGAACTCCCTCCGGCAGGGTGTTGGGTTTCACTTTAATGCCGGTAGCGCCAATATCTTTACAGAGTTGGATATATATTTTCGTTTGTTCAATATTCTTTGCGAGTTCAGCGGGATCCGGACTATGATATTCGAAATTGGAGCCATAGCCAATGCAGGTAACCGGACTGTCGGCAAAGCGTTTTTTTACTTCTAACCGTTCCGAAGCGGAAAGATTCGACTCTACCTTGTGCGCATGTTGGGTGCGCAATTCCACACCCCATAAACCGGTTTTTTCACAATTGGCAATTAAAGTAGGTAAATCCCAATCGCGGCCCCATTGATAGGTAACTAAGCCAAACTTCATTTTAGGACCAGCAGGGTAAAAACTACTTAAGGAATTTATCGTGGACAATCCTAATCCCGTGGTAGCTGTTTGGAGCAGGAAATCGCGGCGTGATATATTCTTCATGATTCTTCCTGGATTTTATTTAGTATTCATTGTACAATAGGGCTTGTGCTCTCATAATATTCAAAACTGCATGGTCAATAAATATATGCTGCCATTGTACAATAGCATTTTTACATGTAAAAAATAGTAAGGTTGTTTCCTGGCCGCAAATCATTATTCCTGAAGAATAAATAGATCAAATACATTTCCTTAAAATAGATAAAGAGGTGCTGTAAGTTATATTATACTGCATTAATAGCAAATTAAACTGGGCAACTTCATATCTTAGGACTATTTTTTTTGATAAATAAAGTTAAATGAAAAATATATTAATGGCTCGTATCCTCTCATTATCGATCATAGCATTGCTTTTTATCAATTGTTTGGTACTGGCTCAAAAGAAGGCATTGCAGTTTGGCGAGCGCATAAGCTTGAATGATATCACCAGGGGTTCAACGGTCAAAGCAAGCCCTGTTCAATGGATTGATGTGAATACCGCTGAAAATACCTGGATAGTAAAGGATGATATGCTGATTTGCTCCGGGCTTCCGATTGGTGTAATGAGAAGTGTACAGCAATATGAGAATTTTATGTTGCATATTGAATGGATGCATATGGAAGCGGGTGGGAACTCCGGGGTATTTGTATGGAGCGCTGCCCGGCCGGGACTTGAGAACCGGTTGCCCGATGGAGTTGAAGTGCAAATGCTGGAACTAGATTGGGTGAAGCTCAACACACGGAACGGGGTCACGCCACCAATAGCTTATGTTCATGGCGAACTTTTTGGGGTGGGTGGGGTAACCACCACTCCCGATAATCCCAGGGGCGAAAGGAGCAAATCCATTGAAAATCTTTGCAAAGGGCGTGGGGAGTGGAATGTATATGATGTGGTTTGCGTGGACGGTGTTATAAAACTGTCGGTGAACGGAAAATTTGTTAACGGCATTGCCCATGCTTCGCAAAAAAAAGGATACCTCTGCCTCGAATCTGAAGGGGCGCCTATACATTTTCGTAACCTTCGCATCATAGAACTGCCACCGGGCGTAACGGCTCTATCGCAGGTGGCAGCTGTTGCGGAGTGAAGATGAGGTCTCAGGTAATAGGTACCAGGATACAACCCGCAGTCACGGTTTTTTTATATCTTTTGCACTAACTACTGATCACATATCAGTTATGCTATCTCCATTGGTATAAGCAAACATTAACCTTATTTAACCTCTCATCCTTTTATTCTACTGCCGTTCAGTCTAATTTTGAATGAATATAGGTTGGCGAAGCGTGATTATTGATAATCCTATAACATTATATGAAACCCTGCATTTTACTCCTGGTTTTCTTCATTTCTTTTTCTGTAACAGTTCGGGCTCAAACCGGTCGCACGGTAAGGGGTAAGG
>DASUFG010000446.1:0-3935 GCA_036274715.1 Agriterribacter sp. | reverse complement strand
CGTTAAGGGTGGCGCTATGTCGTTTATCATCTCTTTTGTGGTGATATTCGCCCTGATGCTGTTGTATTTCAATACCAGTGGCTGGGTGGCTAATATCACCTTAATTTTAAACATCTTCTTTACCATTGGAGTGCTGAGCGGATTGGGCGCAACATTAACGTCTGCAAGTATAGCTGCCCTTGTACTGGCTATTGGTATGGCAGTAGATACCAACGTGATCATATTTGAGCGCATAAAGGAAGAAATATCATGGGGGCGCAGTTATGCCATGGCAGTAGATCACGGATACCAGCGTTCGCTCCCTCCGGTGTTGGATGCTCACGTTACTACTTTGCTTACTGCCATTATCCTGTACATTTTTGGTATGGGACCTATTAAGGGATTTGCTACTACACAAATTATAGCGGTGGTACTGAATTTGTTTTGTGGTATTCTTATCGCCCGCTTGGTATCAGAATGGTGGACTACCAAAAAAGGTCGCCATTTCGAATACTTTACCAAGATTTCGCGTACTATATTCAAAAAGGCGCATTTTAAATTCGTTGAATTTCGTAAGGTTGCCTATATCATCTCCATATTTGTGTTGATCGCGGGCGTCTCGGCGTTGTTTTATGGGTTCGATGAAGGGGTAGAATATAAAGGCGGAAGAAGTTATACCGTTCATTTTGATCATGCGCAGGAAAACGATAATGTGAAAAATGCATTGCAAAAAACTTTCGGTGAATACCCTGTAGTGAAAACGGTAGGTGATTCACGTACGCTGAATATTACCACTTCTTTTCAAAAAGAAAATCCATCGCGTACTGCCGATTCACTGGTGGAGGCCACTTTGTTTGCGGGATTGAAACCTTTTTTGCAGGAAGGAACAACCTATGCTGATTTTAAGAAGCTTAACCTTCAAAGTTCTCAAAGTGTTCAACCGTCGATTTCGGAAGATCTCAAACGTGGTGCGGTAACCGCAACGATCGTGTCTATTATTTTGATTTTCCTTTATATTTTTATACGGTTTCGCGACTGGAGGTTTTCGCTGGGTACCATTTTCGCCCTGGTGCACGACGTGTTGGTTATTTTAGCCGTCTTTTCTTTCTTTAGACATTTTATGCCTTTCCCGCTTGAAATAGATCAGCATTTTATTGCGGCTATATTAACGGTAGTAGGTTTTTCCATGAATGATACAGTAATTGTATTTGACAGGATCAGGGAATACAGCAAAACAATGAAAGGAGAGAGTAAGACAAGTATTATTAACGCAGCTGTTAATGATACCCTGAGCCGCACTATCATGACTTCGGTTACCGTATTTGTAGTGGTGCTGGTACTTTTTATTTTTGGAGGAGAAGTAACCAGGGGATTCGCTTTTGCCATGCTGGTGGGTGTTATTACCGGTGTTTATTCTTCCATATTTGTTGCAGCTCCGATATTGGTTGATTTTGCAAAAGGAAAACCTTTGGGCAAACTCACCCCGGAAGAATCAAAGCAGCGTGCTAAAGCAAAGCAAGCTGCCGCCGCACATTAAACCAACTTGTAATCATAAAAAAAACCCCGGTAATCATGTCCGGGGTTTTTTGTTTCAGACACTTACTTTTGCAGCACATATTGAACATGCTTATTTATTGAACATTGACAGTTGATGAATCATACATGCTTCGCTGTATCGAATTGGCCAGGCTGGGTGCAGGGAATGTGGCACCCAACCCAATGGTAGGTTCGGTATTGGTGCATAATAACCGCATTATCGGGGAGGGATATCATGTGGGTTATGGTATGCCACATGCAGAGGTTAATTGTATTGAATCGGTGTTGGAGGAAGACCGGCAATTGATTAGTGAAAGTACTTTATATGTTTCTCTTGAACCCTGTGCGCATTATGGCAAAACCCCGCCATGCGCTGATCTTATCATAAAGCATGGCATTCCGGAAGTAGTGGTGGGTTGCAGGGATCCATTCCCGGAAGTGGATGGCAAGGGCATAGCAAAACTGGAATCGGCAGGTGTTAAAGTAAAACTATCACTATTGCAGGAAGAATGCAGGCTACTCAATAAACGGTTTTTTACTTTTCATTCTATGCACAGGCCATATGTTGTGCTTAAATGGGCACAGACCGGCAATGGCTTTATATCCGGACCCGGAGGGTCAAAACTGCAAATCACCAATGTGTACAGCAACAGGTTGGTGCACCGGTGGCGAAGTGAAGAAGCGGCTATTTTGGTGGGAACCCGCACTGCCATGATGGATGATCCTGCATTAACCAACCGTGTATGGACTGGCAAAAATCCAGTGCGATTGGTGATTGACCGTAATTTGAAATTACAGCCTTCACTACAACTTTTTAATGAAGCGGCTCCCACGATTATATTTAATGAAATCCGGAATACACCGGGCATTGAAAAAGCGCATATATCTGTTGGCGGGAGGAATTGGTATTATCAAGTAAACCCTGGTAAAGATACTTTGCAACAAATGATGGATGCCTTATACAAACTGGATATCCAAAGTGTGATAGTTGAAGGCGGTGCGGAATTATTACAATCATTCATTAAAGAAAATATATGGAATGAAGCCCGTGTGTTTACCAATGAAACTTTGCTGGTGCCGGATGGTGTAAAAGCACCTGGGTTAAAAAATGAACGAATACTGGAAAGTGAACATTTGTTTTCAGACAGGATTGAGTTTTACGCCAATGCGGCACTGTTGGGCTAAATAGAATTGTGAAAGAAACATATTGATGGTAAGGTATTAATAACATATGGATTTTTACTACACAGCGGAACAGCGCGGAACGGCTGAATTCAAAGATAAGGGGAGCAGGTTTATAGCCTCTTTAATCCCGCTTCAATCTGCAAAGGATTTCAAAAAAGAATTGGAAACAGTGAAAAAGGAATATCCGAAAGCAACGCATTATTGTTTTGCATACCGGGTAGGGTCGGATGGGAATAACTACAGAATCAGCGATGACGGGGAACCCTCGGGAACTGCCGGAAAACCCATATTCGGACTTATTGAAAGCAAGCAGCTTACCAATGTATTGATTGTTGTTGCCCGTTACTTTGGCGGCACTTTACTGGGCGTTCCTGGGCTCATCAATGCATACCGATCAGCTGCTGCATTGGTTTTACAAACGGTTCCTGTTGTACAAAAAGCTATTGAACGCCAATACACCCTCCACTTTGATTATACTATTATGAATCCTGTGATGGTGGTGATAAAACAATACAACTGCACTGTAGTAAAGCAAGAATTACAATTGTTTTGTGGCATTACAGTGGGTATACCTCAAAACCGGCTGGATGAAGTAATATTTAAGTTGAAGGACATACGGGGGGTAGAGATAGAAGGGATTTAATAAAAAAAGCCACGGCGCATTTGTCGTGGCTTTTTTCTGCTTTAATCTTAGTGGGCACTACTTGTGGTACTGCAGCATCCATTCGAAAACATTCATATTGTTTTCTTTATATGTAAGACTGTAAGCTTTTGTCCACGCATCATGTCCTTTGTCAGGATCCTGGAATATTGTTATTCTTGGCTTGGGATTTGGGCTATACTTATTAATGGAGTTTACCCAGTTTACCGTATTGTAATAAGAAACTTTATCATCGTATTGATTATGAAAAGCCCATACCGGAAGGTGATTAGATGCGATAATTTTTGCCTTAGAATCTGAGGGGCCGGTTGCTCCACAAACTGGTACTATTGCTGCTACTTTGTAGCCAAATTTGCTGCCGGCATAATCCCAGGTAACACCACCGCCCATGCTTAAACCAGTAACATATATTCTTGATTTATCTATCCGTAATTTGGATACAATGTAGGTTATTAAAGCGTTAACGTTACCGGCATTTGGCCATGTTTTAAACTGTGGAGAAATCACTATGTACGAAAAGTTTTGCCCGCCAACTGTAAAGTTTGGAGGGAATGTCTTATTTTTTAACAAACTG
>DASUFG010000445.1:0-2852 GCA_036274715.1 Agriterribacter sp. | reverse complement strand
CACAAATCCAAAGGCGAATGAATGGAAACCCCTGGTAGATTCCTTTGCCATTGGCGGCTGGGACCCTGATTTTTTTACAGATGACAATGGCAGGTTTTACATGTACAATGGCAGCAGCAATACTTATCCTTTATACGGAGTAGAGTTAAACCGGAAGACCTTTGAACCCATCGGCACAAGAAAAGAAATGTACCTGCTGCAACCCTGGCGTTATGGCTGGCAGCGTTTTGGCGAATATCTCGACAATACTTTTCTCGATCCGTTTATGGAAGGGGCGCATATGACCAAACATAACGGAAAATATTACCTGCAATATGGCGCGCCCGGAACCGAATTCAGCGGTTATGCAGATGGCGTTGTTGCAGGCGATAATGCCCTCGGACCCTTTACACCACAATCAGATCCATTTAGCTATAAGCCAGGTGGATTTGCACGGGGTGCAGGGCATGGCAGTACCTTTCAGGATAACAATAACAATTACTGGCATGTTTCAACCATCGTTATTGGTGTAAAAAATAATTTTGAAAGAAGGCTGGGCATATGGCCGGCGGGATTCGACAAAGACGATGTAATGTATTGCAACACTTCCTTCGGTGACTACCCCCATTATTTGCCTGCTCCCCTATCTGAAAAAAATGAGGCAGGGAAATTTACCGGGTGGATGTTACTCAACTATAAAAAGCCGGTAGTAGTATCTTCAACGCTTGGCGGCTTTCATGCTAACAACGCCGTGGATGAAAACATAAAAACATATTGGAGTGCGGCTACCGGCAAGCAGGGCGAATGGATTCAAACAGATTTAGGCAATCTTTCCACCATCCATGCCGTGCAAATTAACTATGCCGACCAGGATGTAGATAGTACCTTCCTTGGTAAATCTGCCGGGGTGTTCCACCAATACAAAATGTATTATTCTATTGACGGGAAAAAATGGCTGCTGCTGGTCGACAAAAGCCATAATAACAAAGATGTACCCCATGATTACGTAGAGTTGGAAAATCCCGTGAACGCCCGGTTTGTAAAACTGGAAAACATTCACATGCCTACCGGCACATTCGCGATCAGCGGACTACGCGTTTTTGGCAATGGCAACGGCAACAAACCCCAACAGGTTAAACAGTTCATGGTATTGCGTACGGAAAAAGATAAGCGAAGTGCATGGCTCAGGTGGAACCCTGTAAATAGTGCATATGCATACAACATATACTATGGAACAGCGCCCGATAAACTCTACAATTGCATCATGGTTTATGACAAAAATGATTACTGGTTTAAAGCAATGGATAAACAAAAAACGTACTACTTTACAATAGAAAGCATCAATGAAAACGGCGTTTCACAAAAGTTCCCGGTTATACAAGTCGATTAAACTTTAAAAAATATATAATGAGAAAATTCAGCGTCCTGATTGTCTTAATCTTTGCTTCGTTTGCATTACATGCACAACAGCCCCCTTTTTACAACGCCATTCAAAGCTTTAAAAGCCAGGACAGTATTAAATTCCCTCCCAAAAAAGCCATATTATTTATAGGCAGTTCTTCCTTTACCAAGTGGAAAGATGTGCAGGAATATTTTCCGCAGCATCCTATTATTAACCGGGGATTTGGCGGTTCCACTTTACCTGACCTTATCCGGTATGTGGATGACATTGTTTTCGCGTATAGTCCCAAACAGGTGGTTGTGTATTGTGGCGAAAACGACCTGGCAAGCAGTGATTCAATTTCATCCGAAACGGTAGCAGAACGATTCATTACGCTCTTCGGGTTAATCCGGGCTAAATATCCAAAAATCTCCATTGTATTCATTTCCATGAAACCCAGTCCGAGCAGGGAAAAAATAAGGTTTAAAATTGATGCCGGCAATTACGCGATTGAGGAATTTTTGAAAAAACAAAAAAACACGGCATTTATAGATGTGTACCATTTAATGCTCGACAAAAATGGACAGCCACGAAAAGAATTGTTTATTGAGGATATGCTGCACATGAACAAAATGGGTTACGATATTTGGCAGAAAGCCATGGCGCCATATTTAAAATGAAAACTGGGGTAAGAATCAAAAGTTCCTGCTTCCCGAAATTTTTCAACAATCATATATTCAGTTTTATGAAACTCATTACGGTTGTTATTGCCTTCATCACCTATTTTCCTGTTGTAGCCCATGTACAGCCAGCATCAGAGCAGTCAAAAATGAACGCATATGTTTCTGCGCTGATGAAGAAAATGACCATAAATGAAAAAATAGGTCAACTAAATTTGCTTACCGGCGGCGAAGCCACTACCGGCTCTGTAGTAAGCACAGACGTTGAAAGTAAAATAAAGAAGGGACAGGTAGGTGGAATATTCAGTATGGCTTCGGTTAGCCGTATCCGTAAAACACAGGAACTGGCGGTTACCCGAACCCGGTTAAAGATTCCAATTCTTTTTGGGATGGACGTCATTCATGGCTATAAAACCATGTTCCCCATTCCACTGGGTTTGTCCTGCACCTGGGACATGGCCATGATAGAACAAACGGCACGCATTGCTGCTGCAGAAGCCAGCGCGGACGGATTAAACTGGACTTTTTCACCCATGGTCGATATTGCCCGTGACCCACGATGGGGGCGCATTTCCGAAGGATCTGGTGAAGACCCATTCCTCGGCTCAGCCATTGCCAGGGCAATGGTAAAAGGCTACCAGGGAGATGACCTGGCTAAAAACAACACGCTGATGGCATGTGTAAAACATTTTGCTTTATATGGGGCTGCCGAAGCGGGACGTGACTATAACACCACCGATATGAGCCGCATACGTATGTACAATGAATACCTGCCTCCTTATAAGGCCGCTGTGGATGCAGGTGTGGGAAGT
>DASUFG010000444.1:0-10755 GCA_036274715.1 Agriterribacter sp. | reverse complement strand
GGATTGACGCCCTGCGCGCATACCTGCCTAATGCTGTTGCGGCAGACTGGGATTTAGAAGTAGCCGGGCAAAGGGTACAGGTCATCAAAAAAGATGAAGATGAAGGCGGAGTGCTGGAATTTGGAACGGAAGTGGTAAATGCCGCCGATGGAAGTATTGCAGCCTTACTCGGTGCATCGCCGGGCGCATCTACTGCCGTATCCATTATGCTCGATCTTTTATACCGATGCTTTCCTGCTAAAATGAAGTCAGAATCCTGGCAAAATAAAATAAAACAAATGATTCCTTCGTTTGGCGAATCCCTTGCCAACAATGGCGAACTCTGCCGGCAATCCAGGGAAAGAACGGCGGCTGCACTCAACCTGGTAAATCATGCATCAATAAGCAAGGCAGAACACATGGCTTAGCCTACCAAAGTTATTTATCCGGGGTGATGCATTGTCATCCGTTATCCGGCAACAGGTCGCAGAAATAAAATGTATACGGTTTAGGGACTACCGCATTTCGAACCGGCGCGGGGTATTGTTTGCTTACTATTTCTCCCTTGCGGAAACACACGGGTTTATTAAATATCGGCCCGTCAAATACAAAAGAATGGTATTCCCCATTTTCACCGCATACATCTACACCAGTTGGAAGATCATTTATAAAGCTCTGATCAATAACGCGTCCGCAAAAGCTTTTATCCAGGAAGGCCTCGTTTACGCATACTGCTATTGCTTTAAACCCGGTGGCAATAAATTCCCGCATCAATTCTTTTGTTTCTGTTTTCCATAAAGGAAAAATACAAGTGATGTCAAGTTGTTGCAATTTTGATTCGCGGTAGGCCTTCAAATCTTCCAAAAAAATATCGCCAAACATGGCATGCGTGAATCCTTCCGCTTTTAATTCCGTCACTTTCTGCGCCATTGCGGTTTCATAATTATGCATGCCGGGGTTTTCAGGTAGCTCTACCGTATGCAAGGGCAGAGCAATAGACTGCGCCTGTGCTTGTAATAAAGTTCGTCTTACCCCATGCATGGAAATACGGTTGTGTTCACTGCTCATGGAAGTGAGCAATGCATTTACATAAAGCTGTTGCTGTTTTGCTTTGTACAACGCAAGCGCCGCATCTTTGCCGCCACTCCAGTTCAGGTAAATATTCATGAAGAACGTTTGTGATAAAAAGGTAACATCCGTATCGCCTCAACGGCAACAATAAAAACGAATACAACTATCGCAGGCGGGTTTATTTTTAATCGCGATGTCATACGAAATTGATTATTGGTTATGAATAAGATTACAAAGTGAGCCTGACTCCCGCAATAATATTGAACCCCGGTGTAGCGTAGCCATACACTTCTTCAAATTTACTATTGGTTATATTTTTTACATCGACAAACAGTTTAATGCGCTTTCTCGCAAATGAATACTCTGCGTAAGCATTCCATAACGTATACGCCTTGAGCACTACCGGTTTTGTAGTATATGAGGCCATATCAAAAAACTGGTCTTCGCGGCTTGAGTAACTGTTAATTTGCGTGCTCACAAAAAAGTGCGGAGTAAGCTGGTAACCGATATTAGTTCCAAAGCTATGTTTAGGCCTCCTGATGAGGTTAGCGTATGTAGTATCCTTTGAAGGTTCGGTCTTTGATTTCGTAGTCACCTCTCCATCCACATAGGCATAAAACAGTTTCACAGATAATTGCTTAGTGATATGCAGCGCAGACTCAATTTCCAAACCGTGGTCTTTTTGTTTGTCGAGGTTTTCTACCTGGTAGGAGGGGCCATACACGATCACATTTTCAATTTCGCGCTTAAAATATACAGCACGGGCATCTAACAATCCCGAGAATAATGTAGCCTGTACACCGCCTTCCAGCGTTGCCGATTCCTCAGGTTTAAGATCGGGGTTGGCGCCATAAGGCCCATACAAGGTTTGCAACGACGGAATTTTGAATGCCGTTGCGTAGTTCACGAATACTTTTACACGATCATTGATGGAGTAAGATGGATTAATACTGTAGGTATAATTACTTCCGTAAGCCGAGTGTTTGTTGTATCGCCCACCTAATTCGAGGTTGAAGCCACCCAAATTGCGCAGAAAGAAAGACAGGTAAGGACTGGTTAATTCAGCCACGGGATTGGGGGGATTAGCGGTTTCGTCTTTCATCTTTAGCTTGTTGTAATTAATGCCCGCTAACAATTGCAGGTGTTCGCCCGGCGAATAATTCGCATACAATTCTATGGTGTTTTTATTGCCTGCATAAGGATAAGTGCCATAGCTGTCGGCGAAACTGCGGTTTATTTCATCATAATCATAAAAAGCGGTAACTGTTCCTTTTCCAAAGCTGCACTGCAGCTGCGCGCCAGTGGTTAACATCTGCGCTTTATACCTGCTGTCTGCATCCGTAAAAGACCCTTCATCGTACCCACCTTTAAAATAAGAATAACGGAAATACGGCTTAACATGCAGCCCTTTTGCAATGCGGCTGTCAAAATCTACCGAAAAGGTATTCCTGGTAAATCCATCCTTATCAAAATTTTGTGCTTTGGTCGTATCAGTAGCTTCTGAAATGCCGTCTGTTTCCAAATGAGAAAACCCCACATTATACGAGGAGCCCTCGGCAGAACCGTTTAACCCGGCATCAATTTTAAACGTATTGTAGGAACCCGCCGCAATGCCTCCATAAAACTGCGCGGGCGTATCGGCGCCTTTTTTGGTGATAATATTAATGACTCCCGCAACGGCATCGGACCCATATAGTGTAGACTGCGCTCCTTTCAGTATTTCAATGCGTTCAATCTGATCAACAGGAAACATCCTGATATCAAATGCTCCGCCCGTCCCGGAAGGGTCGCTGACCGGAATGCCATTCACCAGGATAACTGTATAATCTGTTTTTGCGCCTCTCAGATAAATGCTTTTGTCTTTACCCGGGTTGCTATAAGCGCCATTAACAATCAATCCTGCCTGGTCGTTGAGCACCTGGGCAAGGTCTTTCCCATTGCTTTTTTCTAAATCCTGTTTGCTGATCACGTTCACTACTTTGCCCGTTTCACTTACTTTTTTGGGAAAGCGGGTGGCGGTAATCACTATTTCGTTCAATGACGTGGATTTAACACTGTCTTTTTGCGCCCGTAGCGAAATACTGCTCATTAAAAAAACTGCTGCAAGGATCAAAATTTTGCTTTTCATTCTTGTTGTTCCAAAGGAATTTTAATGTAAATGAAAAACTTTGGGGGAAACGAAAAGGAAGATGCCTATTTATGAAAGCACATTCATCTCCGGCTTTTCTCCCGAAAGCCTGTTGATTAAGAAATGGATGTGGCAGGTCTTCTGGCTTGGCGTACTGCTGAACACCTTCCCGCAACGCTTACGCGTAACAGTGGCACGAAGATTCAGCAGGGTGAGAGAGATGAACTTATCACTTCATTCATACTCCATTCACAAACCTTACAGCTACGGGGATAGCGCCGGATTTACACCGGACTTCCCTTTTAATCCGCCGGGGCGGAACCAAATACGTTGCAAAGATGATTGTAGAACTTGGAACTGCCAAAAAAGACAGGAATAAATAAAATCGGAATTCCGAAGAAAAGAACCAGGAAACAAATAACAAGAAACAAATAAAATTCGAAATCTAAAGTTCGAAATACGAATAACCCCCCGTTCAAAACTTAGCTTGCACAAGCTGGAAAGCCAGTAAACAAAAGCATTTCAAAATTTAAAATCCTCAAATCTCAAATCTTTCATTCACCGCTTTTACTGCCCGCTTAAGCCGCTCTTCGTAATCACCGCTGATATCAACCCAGGGGGTATTTTGATTAACCATAATATCTTTGTAGATATGATACAGTTGCTGCCGGGATTCCAGGTCGGGATATTCCCTTAATTCATCTTTCACCCATGGCAGATCGGTATTGCAGAGGAGGTAAAGATTATAACTGCGCGTTACGACCTGGTCCATAATCCAGGAATGGCATTTATCAAAAACAAATTCACACCATACTTTCATCACATACATATCGGTATCAATAAAAAGCATGTTACAGGTCTGTGCATTTCGATGCATATTATTTTCTACTTCCGTGAAGGCATTATCCTCCAGCGAAAGCTGGCCTTTGGCAATGGTGAGCAGGTCTTCATAAGAATAATTCGTACCGTGCTGCAATAGATATTCCCTTGCATATTCCCGGCACCAAATGGTTTTATAGTGCTGGGCCAATTGTTCACATAGGGTGCTTTTCCCGGTAGACTCCGGGCCGATGACTACAATCTTTTTTATGGCTTGCATACCTGAAATATAAAACGCTTTTTTAATTTCTTTGTCAAATATTACTTCAAATTAACGGCAATCGCCGGTTCACGGACATGATCACTGTTCTTCATGTGAAGTGTTGCCATGTAAACCTGAAATAATATCTTTATCGCCTAAAATATTTACCAATGAAAATTGCTGTTTTGGGCGCCGGTATGGTAGGCCGTGCTATAGCGGGCGACCTGGCAACTGCATTTGACGTGACCTCGTTCGACAAATACCAGCAACCGCTTGATGTTCTTTCTCACAAGTACCCGAAGGTTAAAACACAGCAATACGACTTGTCAGATACAGCACAGTATAAAAGAGTGCTTCATCCTTTTGATTTAGTGGTGACCGCCGTGCCGGGATTTATGGGCTTTGAAACGCTCAAACAGGTGATTAATGCGGGAAAAAATGTGGTAGATATTTCCTTTTCGCCTGAAGATACCCTTAAACTGGATGCATTGGCCAAAGAGAAAAACATAACAGCTATCGTAGATTGCGGTGTGGCGCCGGGCATGAGCAACCTGGTATTGGGAAGATTCAACGAGGAAATGACGGTAACTCAATTTGAATGTTATGTGGGCGGGTTACCTGCCGTTCGGAAAAAGCCTTTTGAATATAAAGCCCCTTTTTCACCTATAGATGTAATAGAAGAATATACACGTCCTGCACGCCTGATGGAAAACGGTACTATTGTTACTAAACCGGCTTTAACGGAAATAGAGCTGATGGATTTTGAGGAGATCGGCAGCCTGGAAGCGTTCAACACGGATGGATTGCGCTCTATTTTAGATACCATGGGCCATATCTCAAATATGAAAGAAAAAACGCTGCGTTACCCCGGGCATTGCGAACTGATCATTGCTTTACAGCGAAGTGGATTTTTCGATACCACCCCAATTATCGTAAATGGAGTGAATATAGCGCCGATAGAATTTGCCACCGCAGTTCTTTTTAAGGAATGGAAACTGGAACCACAGGAAGAAGAATTTACGATTATGAAAATAATAGTGAGGGGTGAAAAGGAAGGGATTAAAAAAACAATAGAATATAACCTCCTTGACCGTTACGATACTGCTACTCAAACCAGTTCTATGGCCCGCTCCACAGGCTATACCTGCACAGCCGCCGTTCATTTGCTGGCAGAAAACCTTTTTAAAGAAAAAGGTGTTTTCCCACCAGAAAGAATCGGCAACCACGAACCCTGTTTCAACTTTATACTCCGGTATTTAAAGGAAAGAAATGTCAACTGGATGAAAAAGGAGTATTAAAAAAGGGCACCCAAGGATGCCCTATATCTATAAAAATTCTTTGTCAATTATTCAGCCTCCGCTACTACTTCCTTCACTTCGGGAACCATCCGCTTCATCATGCCTTCTATACCCGCTTTCAGGGTGATCATGGATGAAGGGCAACCGGAGCAGGATCCCTGCAACATCAGGTTTACCACACCATCATCATAGCTTCTGAACTGGATAGCGCCACCATCCATTTCCACCGCAGGCTTAACATAGTTATCAAGAATCTCCTTTATCCTTTTCACCACATCATCGTCGTCAGCACTAACACTATTGCTGGCTTGAGGTTTCAATTCGGCCACTTCATCTTCATTAATAATCGACTTTCCTTCTTCAAGGTATTCTTTCAAAAAACTACGTATGGAGGGTACTACATCCTGCCATTCAGTTTCAGCTGTTTTAGTAAGCGTTACAAAATTGCTCGCTATAAATACAGCTTTTATAAAAGGAAACCCAAAAAGCTCCTGGGCTAAAGCAGAGGGTTTTGCCGTTTCTATATCGGGAAAATCAATGCTCTTGCCGGGATATAATAACTTATTGGCAACAAACTTCATCGTTTCCGGGTTGGGGGTCATTTCCGTGTAAATGCTTATTACGGGATTACCTGTCCTGATCATACACTTTAAAGTTTAGTGCACAAAGATAATCAAATCCATGTATTGTTGATAGTTTAGCCAGCAGGGCGTTTTTGAGAATCCGGCCTGCTTATTCGCTAACCGTCTTTTAAAATTATTCAGTTAAAGGTCTGTCGTACTGCGAATTAGGTATTCAGGCTTTGATCGCGTAATTTCGATATGATTATTATATCACTTATCAATAACGATAATATTAACAATTACGATCAGAAAAATGCAAAGGCTATGATATCCCCCAAAATTGAAAAGGCCCTGAACCAGCAGGTTAAACTGGAAGCCGAATCATCGCAGATATACCTCGCTATGGCGAGTTGGGCAGAAGTGGAAGGATACAATGGTGTATCAGATTTTTTATACAAACATTCTGATGAAGAGCGCATACATATGTTGAAGCTGGTTAAGTTTATTAATGAGCGCGGCGGCCATGGGGTTATCCCAGCGCTTCCACAGCCTTCTTTAAAATACAAAGGGGTAAGGCCTTTGTTTGAGCAGGTGCTGAACCATGAAATTCATGTAAGTGAAGAGATCAATAAACTGGTTGATATCTGCCTTAAGGAAAAAGATTATACCACGCATAATTTCCTGCAGTGGTATGTAAGTGAACAAATAGAAGAAGAAGCCCTGGCAAGAAGGGTAATTGATAAACTGAAGTTGATTGGTGATGATAAGGGTGGATTTTATTTATTTGACAGAGACATCCTTTCTTTGGAGTCGGCAGTGGGTGCTTCGAAAGGCCGAAGATAATACTACTCATTTGTTCAACTTTGTGGTTTGGTTCCATTCAACCTTCTTAATTCATTCAGCTAATGGTAAAAAATAAATATTTAAAATACATACCCTTGGCCTCCCCATTAGCGTCGCTATTTGGTACCAAACGAACAAGGGAACTCTTCAAGGTTAACCCTACCATTACGCCTACCCGCGAAGAAGCCGCCGAGGTTAAAATACACGTGTATGATTACAATGCCGCGGATTTTTACGAATCCGAACCGAAACACATTGCCGGGTGTGCCGACTTTAAAAACAACAATCATATTACATGGATCAATATCAGCGGGCTGCGTAAACATGAAGTAGAAATGATATGTGAGCAGTACGGCATACACCCCCTTTTAATAGAAGATATACTAAGCATCGGCCAGCGGCCAAAGATGGACGATGTAGAGGGTATACTGTTCTGCCTGCTCAATATGCTGTACTATAATACCACCACCCGAACGGTTGAAACGGAACAGATCAGTATTGCATTAGGGGCGGATTTCGTAATATCCTTCCAGGAAGATGCCTTAAGGGATGTGTTTGGTCCATTACGCAGCAAACTTAAAATGGCCAACAGCAAAATCAGGCAGCGTGGCGCCGATTACCTGTGTTACACACTGCTGGATTTGATCGTTGACCATTACTTTATTGTGATGGAACGCCTCGGTGAGGAAATTGAATTACTGGAAGAAGAAGTAATTCGCCGCAGTAATACCCGTTCTCTCGCACGAATCAACCAGCTCCGTAAAGAACTGATTGTACTGAAAAGAAATATAGCCCCGGTTCGCGAACTGGTGAATGGTTTTATCCGGAGCGAAAGCGATCTGCTGGAAGACCGGACCACCAAGTATTTCAAAGATGTATACGACCATATTGTACAGGCTTACGACTTTACCGAGAACTACCGGGACATGATGATGAGTATGCAGGATATCTATATCAACAATGTAAACCTGCGTATGAACGAGGTAATGAAAGTGATGGCCATTGTAACCTGCCTCATGGCCCCGGCAACCGTAATAGGCGGCATATTCGGGATGAACTTCGAAGCCATTCCTTTGCTGCACAACAAGTGGGGCTTTTTTATTTCCGTTGGCGCCATGCTTTTTATCCCTGTGATTATGCTTTACATATTCAGAAAAAGGGGATGGTATTAGGTCGGCAACCCCAATTTTCATGGGCCTCACCGCCTTTCTCTACCAATAACCAAACCCAGTTTACATTGCATGGTAAAATAAGCGTCATTCCTGCTGCTGTTACCCCTTATGGCATTGGGTTGATTGCGATACTGTGGATCCAATTCCTTTTGCCTGTTATGCAATTCCACCGCAAGTGATGCGTATTCGGGAGCAAGATATTTCCGGAACAGCGCAGGATCAATATATTTCGTGCTTACATCATCCAGGTAGTCTGTTTGCGTGATGCGGTACAGCATTTCTACCCGGATATTCAGCAAAGCGGAGCATTCATATCGCATACCGAACCCGGCGGGAATATTAAATTGTGTTAGTTTATATTGCCTGCGTTCGGGGTATTCATCAAATCCCTGTCCTTCGGTATGTAGTTGCTGCAGGCTCACCCATTCGTCATTGTATAAGCCTTCGGGATTAAAATGGAACAGTCCTATTCCGCCAACCAGGTATGGAGAAAACCTCCACCTGTTCGTTTGAAACAATAGCGGCAACGGATACAATTCCGCCAATAGCAGCAACTCGGTGATATTGCTCTTAAATTGCAGGTTTCGCCGGTACCGGTATCGTCCCTCCGAAGGATCATTTTTCAAAATGCTGTCGTAGGCCGTGATGCTCCCCACATTAAACTCCAGCCGCGCAGACAATGCGTAGCGGTACGTAACATTTACATACATGCCGCCACTGGCCCTTGTATTGCACCAGTTGACGTCGCTCATGAATTTCCTGCCTGGGCCTGGGTTTCCGCCAATATCGGTAAGGCAATTGATGCCCCCAAATGAAACCCCGGTTTCAAAAAGAAAATCACTTTCATAATAACGGTTGTTGTAAAAATAATCCTGTGCACAGGCGGTGCATGGGCATAGTAAGCCACACAGGAACAGCAGGTACACTGTGTTCAATTTCATGGTTAGCGTTTTAGGTGTTGTCAGGACAAAAACATAGGCGGGAACGGATAATTTAAGATAGAAAATATTTGGGAATTATTAAATAGGGATGCCTCCTGAATTTCGAGAAAAATAATTTCCCCGAAATATTGAAATCGCCGTTAAAAAGGAACCCGTATTTTTAGTGAATGGCAAATAATAAATGGTGCAATATGAAGTGCTTTCTAAAGGTCGTATTGGCTTTTCATGTAGCTGTGATGTGGCAGATCGTGAAAGCACAGGATACCAAAATTACCTATGCCGAGAGCAACCTCGATTTCCCAAATCCCGAACGGGGATTTTACATTCCTTCCGAATACCATTCCGGATCGCCAGTTGCCCTCCAGGAAGCAGCGCTCAGGAAAAACCGGGTCGATTTACAAAAACATGGCAGCGCCAGTTATGCGATTTACGCTACACTAATATTCAGAAATTACGTGTTAGGTCAATTTATTGATCAACCCATAAGCCTGGAATTTCTAAACGCCATGCAACAGGATTTTGATGTAGTGCGGAAAGCCGGACTAAAAATGATCATCCGTTTTTCCTATATCAACAAAGTGCATAGCAATGGTTGTGCCGATAAGGAGGGTATTTGCCCACCTTATGGCGACGCCCCCAAAGCCATCGTGCTGAAACATATAGCGCAGCTAAAACCTTATTTACATAAAAATGCAGACATTATTGCCGTTCTGCAACAGGGCTTTATCGGCATTTGGGGAGAAAATTATTATACCGATTATTTTGGAGATGCTTCCGAAAACGGCGCCGGAAAAATAATGGACAGCAGCTGGCGCGACCGGAACGACATGCTCAAAGCCTTGTTGGATGCATTGCCCGAAGATCGCATGGTGCAGGTGCGTACTCCGCAAATTAAACAGAAATACGTATATGGACCCGACGCGGATGTTAGCTCAACACCCATGAGTCCCGAAGCGGCTTACAGCGGTAAAGCTGCCGCACGAATAGGCTTTCACAATGATTGCTTTTTAGCGAGTGTTGATGATTATGGAACCTACTATGATTACGGCAGTTCCGCTACACCAAAAAAACCGGCCAACGGCATTATGCGTAAATATGTGGAAGCCGACAGCCGCTACACACCGGTTGGTGGCGAAACCTGCGACGACGCATTTAGTCTCGAAAATGATTGCGCTCCCGCCGGGCATGCCGAAGAGGAAATGGCAGCTATGCATTACAGTTACCTGAATACAGCGTACAATAACAAAGTGAACAACGATTGGGATTCCATGGGCTGCATGAATAGCATAAAAAGAAGATTAGGCTACCGGTTCGTACTACAGGATGCGGTGTTTCCTGCCGCCGGAAAAGCAGGGGAAACATTTACATTCACTATCCACCTGGTAAACCGGGGGTATGCGGCCCCTTTTAATCCGCGGTCGGCTGAACTGATCTTGCGGAATACAAAAAGCAAGGAAGTGTTTACGGTATCGTGCAAAGTCGATACCCGGTATTGGTTTTCGGGCGACATAGAATGGAAAGAAGCGATTAAGCTTCCCGCTAATATACCAGCCGGGAATTATGAACTATTGCTGAATCTGCCCGACAAATATTCTTCGCTTTCAAAACGGCCCGAATACAGCATACAATTGGCGAACGAAAATACCTGGGAACCACACACAGGTTACAATAAATTGAAT
>DASUFG010000443.1:0-19016 GCA_036274715.1 Agriterribacter sp. | reverse complement strand
GCGAGTGGCGCCATTGAAGCGGTGTTTTCGAAGCTGGCAATACAGCACGGGTTAATCTATCCTAACCTGCGTTTTGAAACGCAAATGAGTGGATTGCCTTTCGCTCCTGAAAGAGTATTGCTGAAAGGCCAAAAAATAAATCATGTGCTCTCCAATTCCTTTGGGTTTGGGGGTAATTGTTCATCACTCATCTTTTCAAAAGTGTAAATGCCCATGTTTATCCAGGCTGCGGCCGGCATATCTCCCCAGGCATCTTTTGATGAACTTTTGAAACAGCCTGCAGTGTATAGCGGTAGCCGGCTGCATTGCATTGAACCGGATTATGCGCAGCTTATTGACCCGAAAATGATCCGGCGAATGAGCCGTATTATTAAAATGGGAGTGGCCGCGGCAATGGATTGCCTGAGATCGCCGGTAACGGAAACGCCGGGCGCTATTATTACCGGAACCGCCTATGGTTGCCTGGCAGATACCGAAGTATTTTTAACTAAAATGATAGAGAACAAGGAAGAGTTGCTCACGCCTACGGCTTTTATTCAATCCACCCACAATACGGTAGGCGCACAAATTGCATTGTTACTGAAATGCCATAATTACAACAATACTTTTGTGCATTCGGGCTTTTCTTTTGAAAGCGCTCTGTTAGATGCCATCACTTTGCTCAAAGAAGAGGAAATTGTAAGTGCACTGGTGGGCGGCGTTGATGAAATTACCGACACCAGTTATACCCTGCTCAGCCGCTTTGGATTGTATAAAAGAAATATAAGCTCCAATTTGAAATTGTATGAAGGTCCAACGAAAGGAACCATTGCAGGAGAAGGTGCTGCTTTTTTTGTATTGTCCGGTTTGCCCGGCAGAAACGACTATGCGCAGCTAGATGGATTACATACTTTTTATAAACCGGGTGCAATTAATAATATTGAAGCAAATATTCATTCATTTCTATCGGCGCATGATACAACGCTGGATGACATTGATTTGGTGATCACCGGTAACAACGGGGATCTGCGGGAAGACGCTGTGTATAAGCAGTTGGAGCAAACATTATTCGACGGGAAAACCTGCATACCCTTTAAATATTTGTGTGGTGAATATCCTACGGCTACCGCATTTGCATTGTGGTTTGGTGCAAATATCATCAAAACAGGAAAGTTACCACCATCTGCAAAAGTGAAGGAAGCTGGAGTGAAGCCCAGGCGTGTGTTGATCTATAACCACTACCAGCATACATATCATTCTTTATACCTGGTTTCGGCATGCTGAATTTTAATACCATCAATATTGTTTTTATTACATTGTTGATCGGTATGATCGGCTATCATTTTTTTTATGGACTTCCGGGATATTTTTTCATCGCGTTGTTCGCCGGTTACCTGGCGCTTCTTTTTTATGGCAGCTATAATGTAAGATCAAACTTTTACTTCAAAACCCTTTCTTTTGCAAACACCACCCAAAAGCAGGTTGCCATTAGCTTTGATGATGGCCCGGTGCCTTTGTATACGCCGCAGATTTTACAGGTATTAAAAGCGCATGAAGTGCCGGCCGCTTTCTTTTGTGTGGGCAAACGGGTCGCTGAAAACGAATTACTCTTAAAGCAGCTTCATGAAGAAGGCCATCTTATCGGCAACCACAGTTATTCGCACGATATGTGGTTTGATCTTTTTTCGGCCCAAAAAATGTATGCCGACTTACAACTGATGAATAAAACGGTGCAAAAAATGATTGGTGTTCAGCCCTGTTTATTCCGTCCGCCATATGGGGTAACCAATCCCAACCTGGAAAAGGCGGTTAAAAGAGGTCATTTTGTTCCCATAGGATGGAGTATCCGGTCTTTGGATACGGTTATTAAAGATGAGCAAAAATTGCTGGCAAAAGTTACGGGCTCGTTAAAACCCGGGGCGGTGATTTTATTTCATGATACCAGCAAAGCCACGCTGGGCATACTTCCTGCTTTTATACAGGTGGCAAGGCAAAAAGGAT
Organism: Agriterribacter sp.; assembly: GCA_036274715.1. Classification (GTDB taxonomy): domain Bacteria; phylum Bacteroidota; class Bacteroidia; order Chitinophagales; family Chitinophagaceae; genus Agriterribacter. Next base: position 17,036 of record DASUFG010000443.1, on the reverse strand, counting down.
ATGAGATTGTGCGGTTGGACAAATTACTTAATTTGAAGCCCTATGCATAAAGTTATTGTAACAGCAATATTATGTTTGGCAACGATGATTGCGGCTGCGCAATACCCCGGGTATACATTGCTTGCCGATGATGCAGGCTTTTTAAGCCGGTTTGCTGCCACATCCCAAAAAACCAACACCATTAAAAGTGATTTTGTGCAGGAAAAGAACCTGAGCCTGCTGGCAGATAAAATTGTGTCGAAGGGTAAGTTCTGGTTTAAGAAAGAAAACATGGTGCGTATGGAATATACAAGTCCCTTTCAATACCTCATGATCATTAATGGAAGCGACCTGTATGTTAAAGACAACCAGGTGGAGAATAAGATTTCGGCTAAATCCAATAAGCTATTTCAGCAAATCAATAGGGTGATTGTGGAATGCGTGCAGGGAAAGGCATTGCAGGGCAGTGATTTTACCACCCGGGTATTCGAGGGCAGTAGCAGCTTCCTGGCGGAACTAACCCCCATTAATAAAAACATGAAATCACTTTTTAAAAGCATCAACCTCATCATTAATAAGAAGGATGATGCGGTGTCAAAAATTGAAATGTATGAGCCTTCGGGTGATTATACCATCATTAGTTTTATTAACCGTGAATTGAATACCACTCTTTCCGATGCGTTGTTTACTATTCGTTAGTTGCCTGTTGGGTATAACGGCCTGCTCTTCTGCATATCAAAAAATGCAGAAGCTGAATGGTGATGCAAATTGCGTTGAGTTTTTTAAGCCTTTTTTTCCCCGTGCCTTGTACAGTGCCAGCGTTAATGTGGTGGGGAAACACCTGGGCGGTTTGCTCATTATTAAGGCAATGCCGGATAGCAGCATCCGCATGGTGTTTACAAATGAAGTGGGCTTTAGTTTTTTCGACTTTGGGTTTAAGGGAGATGAGTTTACTGTATATCACATCATTGACCAGATGGATAAAAAGGCCGTGATCAAAACCCTGCGAAAAGATTTTGAATTGATTCTTATGCAGCATATTTATGCTGGTTCATCGTATACTTTGAAGAACGGAAGTGAGTATTACCGTGTTTTCCCGCATGATGGAGATTATTACTATTATGTAACCGACAGTGCGTGTACCAAATTGATCCGGATGGAAAGAGGAAGCAGGAAGAAAAAAGTAATGGAGGCAATAACCGGTGATTATACGATGGGCATCCCGGATACCATCGGTATAAAACATAATAACTTTGACTTTACTATTGAATTAAAACGAATACAGGACCATGCTGAACAATGATTTTTTTTATACGAGGTCTGTCAACAGTGGGCCGGGAATTGTTAACGCAACGTTTGAAATAAATCCCACCCATCCCATATTTAATGGGCATTTTCCTGGCCAGCCCGTGGTGCCCGGTGTATGCATGGTGCAAATCATCAAAGAACTATTGGAAGGCGTGCTTGGAAAGTCGCTGCAACTGCAAAAGGCGGATCATATCAAATTTCTTTCTATGATTGTTCCGAGGACATCCGATGTTCTTGAAGCTTCTATTACCTATAGCATTGATGGTAACGCAATATCTGTTGTGAGTACACTAACGAAGAGAGAAAGCGTGTGTTTAAAACTCAGGGGAAATTTTGTTGTTGTATGATTTGTTGGTAGAGTAACCTGCCGGTAACATCTTATTTCTTATCCGAATGCCCCAATTCTTTTCCGGGGCTTACGATATCCCTCACCAATTGTTTCAATTCTTTTATCTCCGGGAAACGGCCTTTTGTTTTTCTGTCGAAAATAATATGATCATCAATACTGATAGTATAACGCCCTGTCGTATCCGACGGAAGCAGTGTTACCGCTTTAATCTCACCCAAAAATGTAGTCAGCAGTTCCTGTGCCATATACGCGGCACGCAGCAGCCAGCCGCATTGAGGACAATATTCTATAGTAATTACAGCTTTCATATCATTATTATGTTCCCAAAAATACAATACTACTACCGCGCTGCATCGTTTTACTCCTTCCTTTCTTTCGGCGGTTTTGGTTTTTCCGCCATTATCTCTTCAACGGTTTTCAATTTTTCATCATCGGCTTTCTTTTTAATATAGATGGTGCGGTAAATTACCTGTGCAGGATTTTGGCGCGCTTTTACCGTAATGTCCACTTTTTCCACAGTAGCATCAAAGGGTAGCCAAAGGCTGTTACCGGAGAACTTTCCGTAAGAGGCGATAAGGATCAATTGGGTACTGTCTAATGGACGTATGCTTCCGTTGGATAATTTGCCCTCCACATTAATGTAGTTATAAGTGCCTTTTTTCAAACTGTCGGTATACAGGTTGAAATAAATGCTGTCTGCTTTTTGAGCAAGAGCCGTAATATGAGCCAGCAACACAACAGGTAGGAGCAAGTGTTTTTTCAAGTAAAAAAAATTGTACTTAAATAGACTATGTTCTTACGGTAAAGTTACATGCAATGGCTTAAAAGCAGTGAATGTTTACTTTTTGATAACTTTTGGCTCAAACGGCTTGATCATCTTTTCAGCATTAAGACGCTTGGCAACCATTGCCATTATGCTTAGATTTGAATGCTGCTGATGAAGATGTGGTGTTGCTGATGGAACTGTAATGTGGTTAAGAATAGCGAACCAATAAAATAACGATGCCATGACATCCCCTGTATTATGGGAGCCTTCTAAAACGTTTAAGCAAAACTCCAACCTTGCTCAATACATGCAGTGGTTGAAAGTGCAGCGTCAACTGGATTTTGATGATTATTCCACCTTATGGAACTGGTCTGTTGAACAGGAGGCTGATTTTTGGCAAAGCATTTCGGATTATTTCAACATCATACATCATACCGGGTATACAAAGGTCATGAGCGATGACCCGATGCCGCACACCAAATGGTTTGAAGGAAGTACGTTGAATTATGCCGAGCATATTTTCCGCAATGCAACAAATGCACGGCCTGCCATCTTATTTCAATCGGAACGCCAGCCACTTGCTTCCGTTAGTTGGCTCGAGTTGCAGCAAAAGGTAGCCGCCTTGCAGGCTTTTTTTGTGCAGCAGGGCATTCGGCCAGGCGACAGGATCGCCGCTTATCTTCCTAATATTCCGCAAGCTACGGTAGCGCTTTTGGCGGCGATGAGCATTGGTGCGGTATGGAGCAGCTGCTCGCCCGACTTTGGCTCAGGAAGTGTAATGGAACGGTTTCGGCAAATTGAACCAAAGATAATGATCGCGGTAGAGGGATACGCCTACAATGGAAAATGGTTCAACCGTAAAAAGGAAGTGGAAGCGATCAAAACTGGTCTGCCAACGGTTTCAAAGTTAATTCTCATTACGGGTGGAGATGCCGATATAAAAGAAATGCACGAGACGGTCTTGTGGAATGAAGTCATGCAAACAAAAAATGCCGGTCTGCAATTCACTCCCGTTCCGTTCAGTCACCCCATATGGATATTGTATTCATCCGGAACTACCGGTACGCCCAAGGCTATTACACATAGTCATGGCGGCGTATTGCTGGAGCATTATAAATACCTGGCTTTTCATAACGATGTACACCCGGGCGAAAATTTTTTCTGGTTTACCACTACCGGGTGGATGATGTGGAACTACCTGCACGCTGCCCTGCTGGTGGGTGCAACTATTGTTTTGTATGATGGCAGTCCGGGCTATCCCGACATCAGGGTATTATGGCAACTGGCGGTGCATGCTCCCTTGCATCATTTTGGAACAAGCGCCCCGTTTATCATGGCCTGTTTAAAAGCGGGTATCCTTCCGGGTGAGAATGGTGATCTATCTGCATTGCGTTCTATAAGTTCAACCGGCTCGCCACTTCCGCCGGAAGGTTTTGATTACGTGTACGAGAAAATAAAAAATGACGTGTGGTTGTGCAGCATGAGTGGCGGAACGGATGTTTGTACGGCCTTTGCCGGTGGTTGCCCCCTGTTGCCGGTGTACGAAGGCGAAATTCAATGCCGTGCCCTGGGTTGCGCCCTGTATGCATTTGATGAAAATGGGAATGCCGTATGGGATGAAGTAGGAGAGATGGTGATCACGGGTGCCATGCCGTCGATGCCCGTTTTTTTTTGGAATGATGACCTTTTCGAAAAATACAACTCAAGTTATTTTGAAACGTACCCCGGTATATGGCGGCATGGCGATTGGGTGAAGATTACACCGGAAAATGGGGTAATCATTCTTGGACGATCCGACGCCACGCTCAACAGGCAGGGGGTGCGGATTGGAACTGCGGAAATTTACAGGGCTGTGGATACGATTGAACAAATAAAAGACAGTCTCATTGTAAATATTGAACTGCCCGGCGGAGGCGATTATATGCCTTTATTTGTAGTGATGAAAGAAGGTGCTGCTTTAACTGGTGATGTAAAAGATGCAGTTAATAAAGCATTGCGCAATGCCTATTCACCGCGGTATGTGCCGGATGAAATTATCGCGGTAAAAGATATTCCCTATACCATCAGTGGTAAAAAAATGGAAATACCGGTAAAAAAAATACTAATGGGTAGGTCCTTAGAGCGATCAGTGAATACCGGGTCTGTAAAAAACCCGGAATCGTTGGATTTTTTTACCCATTTAGCAGGGTTGAGAAATCCTTAGTTGTTGTCGCACTGCTTATCACTCTTCCTTTTCATTTTCCGGGAGGGCGGTATCGGGAGTCTTCCTTGAATGTTTTTTTGCATACCTTACTACGGCATGGTCCATCGGGCTTAATCCCGGGCGTTCATCGCCGAGCAAAACACCCCAATGATGAAATGCATCCGTATGATCAAAAATGGTCTTTAAAATAGCGATAATCGGCAGCGATAAAAACATGCCTGAAACCCCCGCCAATGATCCGCCGGCAATCACGCCAATAATACTGACCAACGCATTGATCTTTACCTTGGAGCCCACAATGCGTGGCATTAATATGTTATTGTCGAGAAACTGTACGGCAGTGATAGCGATCAACACTTTGAATACCTCCGATAGTTCATTGGAGGATGTTAAGGTAAGCAGTACACCAATAAGATTTCCTACCAGTGCACCCACGTAAGGTATCAGGTTTAACACGGCAAAAATGATTGCGATCAGTAAGGCATGTTTGATGCCTAATATCCATAGCAGTCCGCCCAAAAGAATGGTCATGTAGGTGACCTGTATCAGTAGTCCGCCCAGGTAACTTTTTATGATCGTTTCGGTGCTTCGTAAAGCTGACTCCACCTGCGGATAATCTTTAGGTTTAAACCATAAAAAGACAAAACGCAGTAATAGGTTTTTATAAAAAAGGATCAGAAAAACATAAATGGGCAATAGTCCCATAAACACAAAAACGCTGGTCAGCGATAAAGCCGCGCCGCTCAAATAGCTCCCGGTGTTGTTTAACAGTTTGCCGCCCTGCTCCTGTAGAACCTTTATCTGTTCATCGGCTGAAAGACCTAAGTTCCGGTTGATCCAGGCACTCAGTGTTTTCCAGTGCTGGTTAACATTTTTTTCCAGGTCGGGAAAATCATTTACCAGGTTAGCGACCTGGAATGAGATGAAAGTAAGGATGCCCGCCACTACCATTGACGCGACCAGTATTACTAAAACAATGGCAATGATTTCGGGTATTTTTATTTTTCGAAAAAAACGATACAGGGGAAGTAGCATCAGGCTCAGAAAGAATGCCATCAACAAGGGCATCAATATATCGTTAGCCAGGTATACAACAGCAAAAAGAAGGCAAAGTCCCAGTAACTCTATAGACCGCCTTACGGTTAGAGGTAATTGATTCATAAGTGTGTATTAACACCAAGTTACGTATAAATATGATGTCGCTTTATGAATGTTGACGCGTTAAAATAGCTTTCTTTTAAAAGAGGTGTGTTCAGGCATAACCCGGCGGCAGTCCCTCAAACCAGGTCGTACTGTAAGCTCTATACAAATAAGGACAGATGATTTTATTACTGATTTACGATCGCCATTCCACCCGGTGGGTAGCGGTCGCCAACATCGGGATAACGAGCCACCAGGGCGTTCATCGCCTCCACGTCAGCCGGTGACAAAACGATATCTACTGCGGCTGCATTTTCTTCGAGGTACTTTCTTTTTTTTGTACCCGGTATCGGAATAACATCCTCGCCCTGCGCCAACACCCATGCTAAGGCCAATTGGGCGGGGGTAGCATTTTTACTTTGGGCCAGTGCTGCAAATTCATTTACCAGTTGAATGTTGTTTTGCAAATGCGCTTCACTATACCTGGGCAAATTATGACGAAAATCATCCGCAGCAAATTGTTTGGGATCGGTTGCCGTTGCCGTAATCAGGCCCCGCGCCAGTGGGGAATAAGGGATCAGTGCTATTCCTAAATTGCGAACAGTATTCAAAATATCTCCTTCTATATCCCGGCTTAGCAAGGAATATTCACTTTGCAGGGCGGCGATAGGATGAACGGCATTTGCCTTCCGGATGGATGCGGCGGAGGCTTCACTCAGTCCGAGGTAACGAACTTTACCTTCTTTAACCAGTTCCGCCATTGCGCCAACCGTATCTTCTATCGGAACGTTTTTATCTACCCTGTGGACGTAGTACAAATCAATTACATCGATCTTCAAACGTGCCAGGCTTTTTTCCACGGCGGTTTTTGCATATGCCGGGGAACCGTCAACATAAGTAGTGGGTAAACCACTGTGGCCCATGGTTCCTTCCTTATAACGGAAACCGAATTTAGTAGCGAGGAAAACTTTATCCCTGTTGGGAACCAATACTTTTGAAAGCAGTTCTTCATTTTTGCCGTTACCATACATGTCGGCCGTATCCCAGAAGTTTATGCCAAGGTCTAATGCTTTATGCAATGTGGCAATGCTTTCCTCGTCGTCGGTTGGTCCATAGGCCATGCTCATTCCCATACAGCCCAATCCAATGGCTGAAAGTTTTTCTCCTGTATTTGCTAAAGTTCTGTATTGCATACCATTATTTTTTTGAGTTTACCATTTTATCAACCCGGTAATCTCCTCAAGGTATTGTTGATCGGTTGTATCGAATGCATCCAGTGCGTCGCTGTCTGCATCCAGCACGCCCACCACCTCATTATTTCTGATAACCGGCACCACGATTTCAGATCTGGATGCACTGCTGCAGGCAATATGCCCGGGGAATTTTTCCACATCAGGAACGATAATAGCCTGTGCTTTTTCCCAACTGCTGCCACATACCCCTCTTCCCTTACGTATACGGGTACATGCTACTGGTCCCTGGAAAGGTCCTACTACCAACTCATTATCCCTAACGATATAAAATCCCACCCAAAGCCAGCCAAATTGTTCTTTTAAGGCGGCCGCAATATTGGCCAGGTTCGCTACAAGATCGGGTTCGCCTTCCATGATGGCTTTTATTTGCGGAATCAGCGTTTGGTATTGTTCTGCTTTAGAACCTTTTGCTATCATTAAATCTTCTGCCATACTGTAAAGATAACAACCATTTTTAACGATAAACCGGGGCTTTGGCCCCGGTTTGTGTATTATTATGTTTGTTCAGTAATCAGTACCGTTATTCTCAGAGTGGACGAATCCATATATTTCTGAACGCGGTTGGATTCCCATGATCCTGCAATGCCAAAGGTTCCTTCGGTCCATGTGTTTCGTACAGGGGTGTGCCGATGTACTGTGTACTTCCCCAAATGGTGGTATTATTCTGCACCAGCACACCATTGTGAAATACAGTAATGCGTGCAGGCGACTTTAGCGCGCCATCTGCTGAAAATAAAGGCGCGGTAAAAATAATATCATAGGTCTGCCATTCGCCCGGTCCGCGCGAAGCATTTACCAGCGGCGGAAATTGTTTGTAAATACTGGCTGCCTGCCCGTTGGAATAGGTAGGATTATTATAGGAATCCAGCACCTGCAACTCATATTTTCCCATCAGGAATATACCGCTGTTGCCACGTCCCTGGCTTTCGCCCACCACTTTTGCCGGTGTACGCCATTCAATATGCAACTGGCAATCGCCAAACCCCTCTTTGGTTTCGATACCGCCTGTTCCGCCTGCTACCACGAGCGCGTCACCTTCAATGTTCCACCTGGCAGCTCCGCCGTCCTTTTGCGATTTCCATTTAGAAAGATCTTTTCCGTCAAATAATACGATTGCGTCAGATGGGGGGTCGACAGATGTTTTACCCGGTGTTACTACCCTTACCTTGGGTTCCCAGTATTCTGTTAATTTAGCGTCTCCTGTTCTTGGTGCTTTTTGCGCAAAACATACTAAGGAGCTTACACCCAAACAGGCACTCATTAAGAGATGTGGCAAACGAATGATCATAATTATTAAGTATTGTGTTTGTAAAAGAGGGTACAATTTATAAAAAAAAATGGTTTAGCGTGATTATTACGCAGATTATACTGTTAACAGGATGTTGTGGCTCTCGAAATTAAAAGGATATAAATTTTGCAGGATAAAAGCAGTACCTTATTTTTGCGCCCTTAAAACAACATTTAGTGATCATCAACACACATCATCACCATCATATCTTACCGCAAAGGTAGGCCGGTGCTGTATGTGCATAGTATAATACAACATTTTTAAAAGGCTTACCGTTTGGTAGGCTTTTTTATTTTATATCAAACAACAACAAAATGCTTAAACTGGCAGTACAGAAATCAGGACGATTGCATGAAGATTCGATGCGCTTATTAAAGGAATGTGGCATTGGCATTTCAAATGGCGCCAATAAACTCAAAACGGAAGCCAGCAATTTTCCTTTGCAGGTATTTTTTTTGAGGGATGACGATATACCCCAGTATGTGGAAGACGCCGTAGCTGATATTGGAATTGTGGGGGAGAATGTGGTGTACGAAAAGAACAAATCTGTAGATGTGGTTGAGAAACTTGGATTCGGAACCTGCCGTCTAAGTTTCGCGGTGGCGCGGGGCGACCAGTATAATAATGTCCAATCCCTCGAAGGAAAACGGATCGCTACCAGCTATCCTTATTTAACGGAGCAATTCCTGGTAAAGAATAAAGTAAAGGCCGAAATACATGAGATCAGCGGATCGGTAGAAATTGCTCCCGGTATTGGGTTGGCCGATGCCATCTGCGACCTGGTAAGCAGTGGCTCTACCTTGCTTACCAATGGCTTAAAGGAAGTGGAAACCATACTGCGATCGGAAGCTATATTGATCAGGCATAAAAATTTTAATGCTGCCCAGCAACAAATGCTGGATAAATTACTGTTCAGGATACACGCCGTTAAAAAAGCCAAGAACAATAATTATATCCTGCTCAATGCGCCTAATGATAAGCTGGTCGAAATTATCGGTTTGTTGCCGGGAATGAAAAGTCCGACCGTATTGCCACTGGCCGATAAAGGCTGGAGCTCGGTGCACAGTGTGCTCAGTGAAGATGAGTTCTGGGACAAGATTGAGCAGCTAAAGGCGGCCGGTGCACAGGGCATCTTAGTAGTGCCGATAGAGAAAATGGTAATGTAGGTGAGGACGCAAGAACCAAAAGCCAAAAAGCAAATATCAAAGAAATTCGAAGTAAGAAAGTTGAAATTCGAAGTGTCATGAAAATCATAAATAACCCACCACAGCGTGAATGGCCGGAATTGCTAAAACGGCCAGCGTTCAACCATGCTGAACTGGAAGCCGATGTGATGGAGGTGTTGCAGGAAGTAAAGCAATATGGTGATAAAGCGGTGTTGGCGTTCACCGAAAAGTTTGATGGGGTAATGTTGAATGATATGGTGGTAACGCAAACGGAAATAACGGAAGCTGAACATGCATTGAGCGATGCATTGAAATCAGCGATTCGGCAGGCCAAGCAAAACATATTTGCTTTTCATGAAAAGCAATTGCAGCCTGCAGAGAAAATTTCAACGATGCCTGGTGTGGAATGCTGGCGCAGGAGTGTAGGCATCGATAAAGTGGGGCTATACATTCCCGGTGGGTCTGCGCCATTGTTTTCAACAGTATTGATGCTGGGTATTCCTGCGGCGATTGCCGGCTGTAAAGAAATTGTGTTATGTACACCGCCCGGTAAGGCTGGTAAAATACATCCGGCTATTTTATTTGCCGCAAGGGAGGCAGGGATAACCAATATATATAAGGCAGGTGGCGCGCAGGCTATTGCCGCGCTGGCTTACGGAACCGAAACCATTCCTTCTGTATACAAAATATTTGGCCCGGGCAACCAGTATGTCACCTGCGCCAAACAACTCGTACAGCGCGATGGTGTAGCAATAGACATGCCTGCAGGTCCGAGCGAGGTTTGTGTGTTGGCAGATGAAACCGCTAATGCCGCGTATGCAGCAGCGGACCTGTTGTCGCAGGCAGAGCATGGCGCGGATAGCCAGGTATTGCTGGTATCTACTTCAACAGCGGTTGCAGCAGCGATTATAAAGGAGGTGGAAAACCAGTTGGACGTTTTACCACGGGAAGCGATTGCTAAAAAAGCGTTGGCGCATAGTAAAGCTATGGTAGTTGCCAATATGGATGAAGCCATTACGTTGGTTAATGAATATGCACCGGAACATTTAATTATCAGTTGTGCAGACGATGAAATGATAGGAGAGAAGATAACCAATTCCGGTTCTGTATTCCTGGGTAACTACTCACCTGAAAGTGCAGGCGATTATGCAAGTGGCACCAACCATACTTTGCCCACCAACGGGTATGCGAAAGCCTACAGTGGCGTAAGTGTAGACAGTTTTGTGAAAAAAATTACCTACCAGAAGTTATCGCGCGATGGACTGCATGCCATTGCGGATACCGTTATTCATATGGCGGAAGCAGAAGGCCTGCAGGCTCATGCGAATGCTGTAAAAATAAGGATGTCAAATTTTAAATCTTAAATATCAAATTCATCATTGATATGAATTTCAACATAAATGACCTGGTAAGGGAAAACATAAAAAAGCTGGTTCCCTATTCTTCCGCAAGAGATGAATTCCAGGGAGAAGCGAATGTTTTTTTGGATGCCAATGAAAACAGCCTGGGTTCTCCATTTGTAAAATGGTATAACCGCTATCCGGATCCGCACCAGCTAAAAATCAAAGAAAAACTATCCGCTATAAAAGGGGTTCCTGTTTCCAATATTTTTATTGGCAATGGCAGCGACGAATGCATCGACCTGCTGTTTCGTGCTTTCTGCAATCCCGGTAAGGATAATGTGATTATTTGTCCTCCCACCTATGGCATGTACCAGGTGAGTGCCGATATCAATGATATAGAAGTGCGTAAGGCGCCGTTGCTTGATCATTTCCAGCTCGACCTGGTGCATATGGAAAACCTTGTAGACGATTTTACAAAAATCATCTGGCTTTGTTCACCCAACAATCCAACCGCCAATTCGCTGAACCGGGAAGATATTGAAATGGTATTGAATAATTTTCCGGGACTGGTAGTGATCGACGAAGCCTACATCAATTTTTCAAGGCACCGGTCATTTATACAGGAACTGCCCGAATACCCTAACCTGGTTGTATTGCAAACACTTTCTAAAGCCTGGGGGCTGGCTGGATTGCGCCTGGGAATGGCTTTTGCCAGTGAGGATATCATCCATATTTATAATAAAATAAAACCACCCTATAACATTGGACAAGCAACCCAGGATATCGTATTGAAGGCATTGGACAATGTGGAAGAGGTAAATGAGATGATCAAACTACTCGTGGCAGAGCGGGAAAAACTGGCACAAGAACTGGCCTTGATTCCCCATGTGCAGAAAATCAACCCTTCGGATGCCAATTTTTTACTGGTGAAAATAAATGAGGCGAAAAAGGCATATGATTACCTGCTTACAAAGGGAATTGTAGTAAGGGATCGGAGCAATGTTCAATTGTGCGAAGATTGCCTGCGCATAACCGTTGGCTCGCCTGCCGAAAACCGGGCCTTGATAGATGGTTTGAGCGATTTCACACCTTAATTGTAATTTTGGATTTCATAAAATTACGGTATCATGAAAAAGATCCTTGGCTTTCTGTCTTTCCTGCCCTGTGTAATTATGATAACGGTATCCGCTTGCGCTGGAAGTTCGGATAAAGAAATACTTTTCGACACGACACAAAATGGTCGTGCAACTAATGGTGACAATGCAGGGTTAACCCTACCTGATGGATTTACGGCTACTGTAGTTGCCGAAAAATTAGGAAGGGTGAGGCATATCGTTGTCAATAGCAACGGAGACATCTATGCGAAGCTTTCAAAGCTGGTAGATGGGAAAGGTATTTTGAAACTAAAAGGTGGGATGGGCAGTAATATATCCAGCTTTGGCAACTACCCCGGTACCGGCATCGCCATAAAAAATGGATTTTTATATGCTTCCTCCAATTCGGAAGTTTTTCGCTATACACTGAATGCGCAGAATGAAGTAATAGATGCCGATCAGCCTGAAACCATTGTAAAGGATTTGACTGACAGGGGACAACACAATTCAAAATCTATTGCGCTTGATGATGCGGGAAATATTTATGTAAACATTGGCGCTCCCTCCAATTCATGCCAGGTGCAGGATAGAGCGGTGGGCTCAAAAGGCCAGGATCCTTGTCCTATTTTGGGTTACGCTGGTGGAATTTGGCAGTTTAAGGCGGATAAACTCAACCAGACAATAAATGATGGCGTTCGATATGCTACGGGAATACGAAACACTGTAGGGTTGGACTGGAACAGCACCGTCAATGAATTGTATGTGATGCAACATGGTCGCGATGACCTGCACCGTATGTTTGATCAGTATTATACGGTAAAAGACAACGCGGAATTACCTGCGGAGGAATTTTTGCTGGCAAAGAAGGGTTCCGACTTTGGCTGGCCCTATTGTTATTATGATGGTAAACAACAAAAGAAATTGTTGAACCCGGAATATGGCGGCGACGGTAAAATTGAAGGGCGTTGCAAAAATATTGAAAAGCCCATTATGGCTTTTCCTGCACACCTGGCGCCGAATGCTTTGTTGTTTTATACCGGGAACCAATTTCCCGAAAAATATAGAAATGGCGCTTTCATTGCTTTTCATGGCTCGTGGAACAGGGCACCTGAACCGCAGGCTGGTTATTTTGTAGCGTTCGTACCCATGAAAGATGGCAAGCCAAGTGGGGAATGGGAGATTTTTGCTGATGGCTTTGCCGGTGGTGAAGAAAAGAAAGCATCGGGCAGGGTGGATTATCGCCCCTGTGGATTGGCCCAGGGCCCTGATGGCAGTTTGTATATATCGGATGATAGTAAGGGTAATATTTGGAAAATTAATTATAGCACTAAATAATATGCGAAGAAGACTGATGCCTGTGAATGTAGTGATGGCTGCTGGACTTTTTATACTGCTGAGTATGGGCCCCGACCAGAGCAAACCACCTAAAGATGTAATGGAAAGGGGTAAAGCCATCTATGAAAAAGAATGCCTCGGTTGTCACCAACCCGATGGGCTCGGCGTAGACCAATTGAATCCCCCGCTTGTAAATACCAAATGGGTGCTGGGGCCTAAAACACAACTCATAAAGATTGTATTGAACGGGCTCACAGATCCTATTGAAATTGATGGTGATACTTTTAATAATCCAATGCCGGCACATGAGCATTTAACAGACCAGCAAATATCTGATGTGCTCACTTATGTTCGCAATAGTTTCGGAAACAAGGCGGTAGCCGTTACACCGGGAGAAGTGAAGAAAGTAAGGGCCACTCTTGCAAAGGGAAAGTAAATTTTAGCTATGTTTTGAGGATACCTGGTTTTTGTTGGGAATAGATTAGCTTATTAAGTTGTAATTTTATGGCATGCAGGTCCCAAAAGTAATATCGGTGGAAGCTTTAGGCGATTATTCGCTTTCAGTTGTTTTTGATAACGGAATACGGGGTTTTGTTGATATGAGTTACCTTGCTGGAAAAGGTGTTTTTAGAGCCTGGGATACCGCTAACACATTTAACCAGGTCTTTATTAACCCGGAGAATAATGCGATAAGTTGGCCTGGGGAAATAGATATTGATACCATAAATATTTATTGCAGGATAAAAGGAATAACGCCTCATCAATTCTTACAGCAAAACGAATATGCCACAGATAAGTAGTTTTTATGGCATCATTATCTGGATGTACCTGGAAGATCATAATCCTCCGCATTTTCATGCTACTTACGGCGAATTTGAAATTTTGCTTTGCATTAAAGACCTTTCTATTTATGCCGGTCATTTTCCAGCAAAGGCACTTGGGCTTGTGATTGAATAGGCCTCCGCTAACCAATTGCCATTGATGGACAACTGGAATAATATGAAGGCACATGCACCGTTAAAAAAGATTGAACCCCTGAAATAAAAATATGGCAAAACGTGTATTATTCATCGACAGAGACGGTACTTTAATTAATGAAGCGCCTCCCACTTACCAGTTAGACTCCTACGATAAACTTACTTTTTACCCGCACATGTTTGAATACATGACGAAAATTGCGAAAGAACTGGATTATGAATTGGTGATGGTGACTAACCAGGACGGATTGGGTACAAAGGATTTTCCCGAAGAAACATTTTGGCCGCTGCATAAACTGGTGATGAAAAGCCTGGAGGGCGAAGACATTTATTTTAAAGCGGTTTTTATTGATAAAACCTACCCGCACGAAAACGCGCTAACCCGTAAGCCCGGTATTGGCATGCTCACCGCATACCTCAACAACGGCGATTACGATATGCCCAATTCTTTTGTGATCGGCGACCGGATCACCGATATACAGCTGGCAAAAAACATGGGCTGTCGTGGCATTTGGTTAAATAACGATGCCTCGCTCGGCGCGGGTGAAATTTCCGATAAAGTAGCCGCCCTGAAAGATACCATCGCCCTGGAAACCACCGAATGGAAGACCATATACGAATTTTTGAAACTGGGCTTGCGCACGGTAAAGCATGAACGCAATACCAATGAAACGAAGATCAGTATTGAACTGAATGTGGATGGCAATGGCAAGGCGGAGATTTCAACCGGCCTGGGTTTTTTTGATCATATGCTGGAACAGATTGCCCGGCACGGTAAAATGGACCTCAACATTAAAACCGAAGGCGACCTGCATATTGATGAGCACCATACCATAGAAGATACAGGCATTGCGCTTGGTGAAGCGTTTGCCAAAGCGCTTGCCGATAAAACCGGCATGGAGCGGTACGGCTTCGCGCTGCCGATGGATGAAGCCGATGCTAAAGTGCTCATTGATTTTGGCGGAAGAAACTGGATTGTATGGAACACGGAATTTAAGCGGGAGAAGATAGGAGAGGTGCCCACCGAAATGTTCTTCCATTTTTTTAAATCATTTTCCGATGCGGCTAAATGTAATCTCAACATTGAATGCCGCGGCGATAATGAACATCATAAAATTGAAGCGATCTTCAAAGCCTTTGCCAAAGCCATCCGCATGGCCGTGAAGCGCGACCCCCTGAGCAATTACCTGCCGAGTACTAAAGGGGTGTTGTAGCGGATTGAATTGTGTAGCGATGATGCGATTTCACTTCGCTGTTGTTGTATATGTCGGGCTGGCAATGTAGGCGAGCATACCAACAACTGAAGCTCCGACTGTTATTGACGCAAGCTTCGCGCTTGTGCCCTAAGAGGTTCATAAAATATGACATGAGGTCCGCAACAGTCTGTAGTAAGCACAAGCGAGACGCTTTGATTGGGTTCACCCAACCAGCAATAGATTGCCTGGGAAAATTATAATACAGAAAGTTGCGAAGCAAACGCCCCCATTTTTTAAATCATCTTTCCCCAAAAAATGTATTAAAGCGATATACAAAACTTTTTACCGCCAAGAAAATAACAGGCGCTAACGGTACGGGCGCTCCAGTTGGGTTCAAACGTCATCCCCCCACTGTACAACTCGTTCCCAAGTGCTCCGTATACCGTTCCGGTTCCGCTTAAATTGATTTTTTGCGGGGTAACGCCTACGCTTATTCTGCTTTTGAAGAATTTGGAGTTGTAGGTATATGCACCTGTCAGCAAAAAGTCGTTCACGCCATATAACTTTCCGGATACCGCTACTTTAAAAATATAAAGATCAATTTTTCCATTCATCTCAACACCCGATGGGCCTGCAGTTACCTCGCCATTGGAGAAAGTAAAACTATTACCTGCAATCCGTATGGTTTTTGACAATTCACCCGTCATGGTTACACCATTGGCATTCACCGATCCTTTCATAAACACGTTCGTTCCGAAAACAATGCCCAGGTTGACTTCACTTTCGAAATAGATGCCGCCATTTTTTGAAATCCTGATTGTTCCGTTTGCAGAAGGTAGTTGTACGCTCCCAAATGCAATATCAGCACTCTTTACCTCGCCTTCCAGCAAAAAGTCATCCTTGTTGATCCTTCCTTTTACATTCACAAAGCCGATATGGGGGATATCCAGCTTGCCTTCGAGCTGAACGCCTTCATCGGGGTTGGTGGAAACGCTGAAATTCATACCTGCGGAAGGCAATCTCATTCCGTTTTTCAGCACAATTTCAGAACCGGCTTTTAATTTCCCCGAAATGCTTACGCCCTCTTTACGAAGTTTGCCGGTGGCTTCGGCTTCTCCTATATCAAAAGGAAGCGCCATCCTGCCATGGAAGGTTACTCCGGAATCGCTGTTAATATTAAGGTCCATTTGCCGGGCAAGCAATTCAACTCCATTAGGTAAGCTAATGTTGTTATCAATGCTGCTGGTAAGGTTAAAGCCTACCGGGGAAAGGCTGCCCGTTAATTCCCTCGACAGGTGCAGCGGTCCTATGTCATTTACCTGTTTGCTTGTAAACGCAATACCGTCGGCGCTGATCATGAAGCTCGAACGCCCCAGATCTATTTCCCCCAAAAAAGGTATTTGCATATGGGCTTCATTTTCCGTCAGAAACCGGATATCTTCCAACTCCGGGCCTAAACTGTAATAGAAGAATGAATTTGGACTGGGTGGAACCGTGAGATATTTTTGGATACCTTCTCCAAATATTTCTGCGACAACCGGCACTTTCGTTTCGCCACCAAACCTGAAAAAAGAAGGCACTTGCCCCGCTCCGAGTTGATTATTTCCGGGCACCTGCCATTGGTAAGTGGCGCCAACGA
>DASUFG010000442.1:0-3644 GCA_036274715.1 Agriterribacter sp. | reverse complement strand
AGAATACCAGATTGAGGAAAAAAAATATGTATTGAACGAAGGCGATTCGCTTTTTTTTGACGGCAGACTTTCCCACCGACCCGCTAATATTGGTAATTCAGATGCGCTGATGCTCGTTATTTACTACTTTATCACCAACGGCAAAGCTTAAAATACCTCCTTCAACGACCCGACTTTCCAGGTTATCTTTTTCTTAATTCCAAAAAATTAATATACACTGTTTTGCTATAATGTTTAATTTTGCTATATTTTTATTTAGTATTTATAAACATTCATATGGCTGCTATCGCTTCCCGCCCATTTACCGCAAATGGTATCGACTATCGCCCCAAGCCCCAACCCATTGTAGTGATCTGCATTGACGGTTCTGCAGATGAATATCTCGACATTACTGCGGCTCATAACCGTTTGCCCAACCTGCAGCAGATGAGCAAAAACGGTTTTCGCGGCATGGTTCGCGGTGCTTTGCCTTCGTTCACTAACGTAAATAATAGTTCGATCGTTACCGGTGTTTCTCCGGCGGTGCATGGCATTAGTGGTAACTTTTTTTATGATGTGGCGAAAGACCAGGAAGTGATGATGAATTCTTCGGAGTACCTGCGGGCAGAAACCATCCTTGCTGCCGCCGCCAACGCAGGACGAAAGGTAGCCGTAGTAACCGCAAAAGAAAAACTTCGTGATATCCTCTCTCATAAGTTAAACGGCATCGCTTTTTCAGCGGAGAAAGCCAATCTTGCAAAAAAAGAAACACATGGCATTGAAGATGCGGAAACAGTGGTGGGTCATCCTACTCCTGCCATTTACAGTGCAGATGCCAGTTTATTCGTGTTAAGAGCCGGGGTTGCCTTGATACAAAAAGGAATGGCCGATTTCCTTTATCTATCGCTTACCGATTACATGCAGCATACATATGCCCCGGAAACTGAATCCTCACTTGCCTTTTACGAGCAAATGGATGCCGAAATTGGTAAACTGGTTGAAGCCGGCGCTATTGTGGGCGCCACTGCCGATCATGGCATGAACGCCAAAGTAAAAGCCAATGGCGAACCCAATGTATTGTTTGTGGAAGATATGCTGGAAGCCCGGTTCGGGGAAGGGTTTCGGGTAATTTGTCCGATTACCGATCCTTATGTGAAACACCATGGTGCATTGGGTTCTTATGTAGTTGTGCACATTCATGATAAACAAAAAATAACGGAAGTAAAAAACTGGCTATCGGTTCAGCAGGGCATAACCGAAGTACATGATATTGCAACTGCTACACGCCTGCTGGAACAACCGGCAGACCGTACGGGCGACCTGGTCGTGCTGTCCGCAAGGGATGTGGTATTGGGGCGACGCCCGCAGTACCACGACCTCTCGGCATTGGATGGAACACTGCGTTCGCATGGGGGAAGATATGAAGAAATGGTGCCACTTATTATTTCACACCCAATCAACGAAGCATACCAAATGAAGGCCTGGGGCGACCCGAGGAATTTCGATGTATTTGATTTTACCATAAATGGCACCCATTCTTAAACTCATTGATAAAAAACTGACGATATGAATATGACCTGCTATGTTGCCGGAAGGCCTGTTCAAAACAATTCGGTTCTGGAAGTGAGGAGTCCTTACGATAACAGGGTAGTCGGCACCGTTACTTTAGCGAATGCGGCTCACCTGGAAGAGGCGATAACCACCGCCTTGCAGGGTGGAAAAAAACTTACGCGCTACGACCGTTTTAATATATTGGATAAAGCAAGGCATTTGCTGGTTGCACGAAAGGAACTATTTGCACAAACCATCAGTGCAGAATCGGGTTTGGCCATTCGTGAGGCCAATTATGAAACAGGACGTGCACATGATGTGTTGCTTTTTGCCGCTATGGAGAGTTTAAAGGATGACGGGCAAATATTTTCCTGCGATATTTCTCCCCAGGGAAAGGCAAGAAAAATATTTACCGTTCGGGAACCCCTGGCACTTGCCACCTGTATCACGCCATTCAATCACCCGCTTAACCAGGTCATCCACAAACTGGCACCAGCCTTAGCAGTAGGTACACCTGTAATACTAAAACCTTCCGAAAAAACGCCTCTAACGGCCATACTTCTTACTGAACTGCTATATGAGGCAGGGCTACCGCATTATATGCTCAGTACCTTGCTCGGTCCAACAAATGAAATAGCTGAGCCACTGGTTAAAGACCCGCGGATAGACATCGTTTCATTTACCGGAAGCGTAGCCGTGGGCAAAAAAATTGCGGCAACTGCGGGGTACAAAAAAGTAATACTGGAGTTGGGCGGAAACGACCCGCTTATTATTATGGAAGATGCTGATATGGATACCGCGGTACTCCTGGCAGCCGAAGGTTCATTCCGCAACAGCGGGCAACGCTGTACCGCTGTTAAGCGGATACTGGTGCACGAAAAAATAAAAGACGAGTTTACGAGGCGCTTTGTTGAAAAAGCAAAAGAGTATACATGCGGCGACCCTGCAGATCCCGACACAAGGGTGGGCACGGTAATAGACGAAGCTTCTGCTATTTACCTGGAAACCGTTGCCAACAAAGCCGTGGAACAGGGTGCCAAAATCATATTGGGCGGCAAGCGTACAGGCGCCCTGCTTGAGCCAACGGTAATAACGGATGTACCGCGTAATTGCGATATGGTGGTACACGAATCATTTGGGCCCCTGGCTCCTATTTTAACGTTCACAGATATTGATGATGCCATCGCATTGTCAAATTCTACCGCCTATGGCTTATCATCCGGCATTGTAACCAATAATATGGACTATGCCCTTCGGTTCATAAAAGAATTAAAAGTAGGCACGGTTAACATTAATGAGGTGCCGGGATACCGGATAGAAAGTTCGCCCTTTGGTGGCATAAAAGACTCGGGGCTGGGCATCAAAGAGGGTGTTATTGAGGCAATGAAATGCTTTACCTACGTAAAAACATTTTCTTTGCCCTGGTAGGTCCATCGCCTGAACTTCACCACAATAAATTGCAGACAGGTAGGGAAACATCGCTTCCCTTACCTGTTTTTTTTGCCCATTCCGTGGATATTCCTGAATGAGCAATCGTTTTTCCGTTTTGCGTAAACATGCCCTGCGTAAACGAACTATTTTGCCGCATTCAAAAAAAAGAAAGGCTTTAACAAACCAGTAATATTTATGTCGCGTTTAAAAAAGGGCAAAACCACCTGGCAAAGAACAAGAAAGCTATTTAATGATATTCACCTGTGGATCGGGTTAAGTAGCGGATTAATCGTAATAGCCATCTGCTTTAGCGGAACGGTATACGTGTTTAACACGGAGTTAACCGAAATGGCCACACCGCATTTATATAAGGTGAAGACAGTACCCCGCACACAGCCAATAGACGCAGAACATTTAATTGAAAAGGTGCAGCAGGAAGTGGGTGGCAAGGTTTCCACTCTGCAAATACCTGCTGATCCCGAACGCACTTATCAATTGTTTGTAAAAAAGAAAGAGGACAAAGGTCGCTATGGAACAGCATATATGGTAAACCCCTATACTGGTGAAATTGTGGGGAATTCGCTCGAAAAAAACGGTACAAGGGAATTTATGAGCACCATGTTCAGCCTGCATCGCTGGCTGCTATTGGATAAAATTGAAACCCCCATTTTCGCCGGTATCAG
>DASUFG010000441.1:0-9434 GCA_036274715.1 Agriterribacter sp. | reverse complement strand
GAGGCGGCTCCACCGCTGCTCATGCCCGCAAAGATGCCTTCCTGCCTGGCCAATTGCCTGGTAATGGCTACAGCATCAGCTTGAGCGATATCCATTACCCGGTCTACTCTTTCCGGTTGGTAAATTTTCGGAAGGTATTCTTTAGCCCATCGCCTGATGCCCGGAATGCTGGATTCCTCGGTAGGTTGACAACCAATGATTTGTATTTCGGGATTCTTTTCTTTTAAATAGCGCGAGCAACCCATAATCGTTCCGGTAGTGCCCATCGAGCTTACAAAATGGGTAATAGCACCCTTCGTATCATTCCATATTTCCGGACCCGTTGTTAAATAATGAGCCAGCGCATTGTCGGGGTTGGCAAACTGGTTGAGCAAATAATAGCCTCCGCTACGACCTTTTTCTTCCGCATAATCTCTACAAGCCTCAATACTTTCCAGCAGGGTAACTTTTGCGCCAAAGGCTTCCATGGTCAGTACCCGCTCCCTGGTAGAGTTTGAAGGCATCGCCAACTCTACTTCCAGGTTAAACAGGTTGGCCGCCAATGCCATTGCAATACCCGTATTTCCGCTTGTAGCCTCAATCAGTTTGGTTTTGGAGTTGATGTCGCCCCTATTAAGTGCGCTTTTAATCATGTTAAATGCAGGCCGGTCTTTTACACTTCCCCCGGGGTTGTTTCCCTCCAGCTTAGCGAATATTTTTACCCGTTTGTTGTTGTTTAGTTTCTGGAGTTCAACAAGGGGTGTATTGCCTATCAAATCTGCAATGCTCGACATTATATGCTTTTTTTTACTTTTCTTTCTTCAATGGTGATTTCGGAATTATGATATACAAATGACCCCGCGGGTACACTGTGGGTAAGCCATACATTGCCGCCTATTATACTGTTTTGTCCAATAACGGTATCCCCACCAAGTACGGTGGCATTGGAGTAAATGATAACATTATCTTCCACTGTAGGATGTCGTTTCACGGAAGCCATACTTTTGTCAACGCTTAAAGCGCCTAATGTAACTCCCTGGTATAATTTTACATCATTGCCAATTATGGCGGTTTCGCCAATCACTATACCAGTACCATGATCCACAAAAAAATGCTCACCAATTTTTGCTGCAGGGTGTATATCGATGCCGGTTTTTGAATGGGCAAATTCGGTTAAAATACGGGGCAGCAACGGTACATCCAGGCTTAACAACAAATGAGCGATACGATAAAAACACAGGGCGTAAAAGCCAGGGTAGGCCCGTATCACTTCAAACTCGCTTTTTGCAGCCGGATCGCCATTTAATATAGCATGCACGTCGGTGTTTAGTATGCGGTAAAGTTCAGGTGCACCTTTAAAAAATCGTTTTGACACCAACTCGTTATTGCAGTCGCAGCAAGCTTTGGTTGCGTCTAACATTCGGGTTAGCTCAAGTTCCAACTTATTAAACTCCTTCTCAATTTCATCTTCTGAATCATAATCGGATTCAGATAATTCGGGAAACAACAAACAAATAAATCCCAAAGCCCACTTCGCTATAACATCATTGGGTGGAACATCTTCCAACACCTGCTGTTTATTGAAAATCTCCTGACTTAATACTTTCATCATTTTAAATTAGAATTGGATAGTTGCCATAAAAAGGCTGATATATGGTACTAAAGATTCATTCCCGCCTATTTACGACAAAGGTAATGGCAACTCAATAATATTATTAAGAAAGAAATACGACCGGTTTTTGAATTGATCTTAACATGAATTTACCAGTAATTCGAAATTTTGTCACAAAATCAAACTCGAAAGGTTTAATAATACGAGGTGAAAAGGGATACTTTGAACATATATCGCTACCTTGCACAATTATTCAATTTAATGTTTAGGTAAGCATGGTGGTTATTTTAATTTTCTTTTTCGGACATTGGTTTTTGTCGCTTTTTTTTCACTCGTTTTTTTTGCATCGGTATGCGTCCCATCAAATGTATACCACGTCTAAAGCAGGCGAAAAAGTGATTTATTTTTTGACCTGGTTTGCTCAAGGTTCTTCTTATTTGGTACCGAAAGCGTATGGGGTAATGCACAGGATGCACCACACTTATAGTGATACGGAAAATGATCCCCATTCCCCCCATTTCTTTAAGGACGTATGGCACATGATGCTACATACTGCTGCGATTTACCGCGCGTTCAATACGGGTGAAAACGTTCCGGATAAACAGTTCACCAAAGAATATCTTCCTTCCTGGACAAAAATGGATCGCTTTGGAAACAGTATGGTTACCCGGATTATATTTGGAGCGGCTTATTTCGCTGTGTATTTTTTCTTTGCCCCAAATTTATGGTGGTATCTGCTGCTTCCTATACATTTTTTAATGGGACCAATCCAGGGCGCTATCGTTAATTGGTGCGGACATAAATACGGATACAGCAATTTCGACAATGGCGATCATTCTAAAAACTCTTCACCCTGGGGTGTATTGCTGATGGGGGAATTGTTTCAGAACAACCATCACCATGCGAAAGACAATGCCAATTTTGCAAGAAAGTGGTTTGAGTTCGATCTTACCTATATTATTATGATTGGATTAAATAAGGCAAAACTCATCAGGATGAAGCCAGTTCCTGCACATACACATCATCATACCTCCCATATTGCCAAGGAAATAAATATAGTGGAAAGGTCTGCAAAGCATAAACAGCCGGAGCCTCTACTTTGAAAGAAAGTGTGGCAAGACGAAATTTGTAGTTAAACGGAGAGCATTGCTTTCTTTTTGAGCCATTCAGGCTTACCGATGCCTTCAAATACATGTTTTTCGCTATGGTAAGAGGAACGAACGAGCGGTCCGCTTTCTACATAGTCGAATCCCATATCGTAACCAGCCTCGGTGTATTCCGAAAATTCATCAGGATGTACAAATCGCACAACCGGTAAGTGTCTCCTGGTAGGCTGGAGATATTGTCCGATTGTAATTACATCAACGCCGCTTGCCCGGAGGTCTTGCATCGTTTGAAGAACCTCTTCCCTGGTTTCACCCAAACCCAGCATAATGCCAGATTTAGTGCGCACGCCATTTTCTTTTAGATATTTCAACACTTCCATGCTTCTCCAATATTTAGCCTGTATGCGCACCTGTTTCGTCATGCGTTCTACCGTTTCAATATTATGCGAAACAACTTCTGGTGCTGCTTCAATAATGCGCTGGATGTTTTCTTTCTCTCCTTTAAAGTCAGGTATAAGCGTTTCAAGGGTAGTATCCGGGTTTAAAGCTTTTACAGCTTTGATAGTATTGCACCATATAATGCTGCCACCATCTTTTATTTCATCCCTGTCAACGGAAGTAATGACAGCGTGTTTAACTTTCATCAGAAAGATCGCTTCGGCTACACGTTGAGGTTCGTCCCAGTCTACCGCATCCGGCCTGCCGGTGGCTACTGCACAAAACCCGCAACTTCTTGTACAAACGTTACCTAATATCATAAAGGTTGCTGTACCAGCACCCCAGCATTCACCCATATTAGGGCAGTTACCGCTTTCACAGATAGTATGCAGTTTATGACTATCTACTAAATTCCTTACGTTTTTATAACTTTCACCAATAGGCAACTTTACTCTAAGCCAATCGGGCTTTTTAATACGTTGTTCCATTTCCGGTGAAGCAGCACAAGATGCACTCATAATTTAAATTGTATACATTTTCAGCAATGCAAAAATAATCGACTTACTTACGTTTGCCAAATAAGAAGGAAACATAGGCATTCAGGAAAAATTTCGTGGGCGGGTTATACACCATCTGGTCTATATCTTTAAAGTAGTATTCAGCATTTATCCCACCTTCAATGGCAGAGACAATGGTATTAAAACGGTTATAGTCAAACCTGATAGCAGTTTTGGCATGTAACCCGGGTGCAAATTTTATTTCACCCCATCCTTTTGCAAAACTTGCTCCTCCAATAATATTTGCAGAACTGAGAAACAACAAGCTGTCAGGCGAGTCGTACTTCACATCACGTGTTCTGTTAGGCTGGTCCTGTACCTCTACATAATATGGACGCAACAGCCCCAATGAAACTCCGCCGGCTCCGATGCCGTATACAGAAACACCATTCTTATTGCTTTTACCGCCAATCAGTATTTGTTGTCCCGCGGCAAATTTTAACTGGTAAAAAATATTCTTTTTGCCATATACGAATGGATTACCAAAAAAGATGAACCCTCCTGCATCCGTTGTACGATTGGCCTTTTGCTCTTTGCGGTGCTTTTTTTCATTAAACTCTATCTGGTATATCATAGCACGTTTTACAGACTTAGAACGGCCCAATTCGTAAGAAATACCCCACCCATCTGTATTTAATTTGAACCCAAAAGCATTTTGTTTAATAAAAGATGGCATCCCTTCTTCCTCCCTGCGTATCAATTGATCTTTTTTTTCTTTTTTTGCCTTGCGGTTATCTTCTTTCTTTTGTTCGGGCGTTTTTTGCTGGCTGAAAGCCCCAAGCGTTATGGAAATGCATAGAATACCTGCAATGATTTTTTTCACCTGGAATATTTTATTGTTCTTTAAACGTAAATTTAAACAAAAATAATACAATGACTTCAACAGTAGTCTACGAAGGAAATCTCCGTACGGTTTGCACCCATTTAAAATCAGGCACCGTTATTGAAACAGATGCGCCGCCCGATAACAATGGAAAAGGCGAACGTTTTTCACCATCGGACCTTGTGGCCACAGCGCTGGCAAGTTGCATGCTTACTATCATGGGTATTAGAGGCCGGGATTTGAATATTATGCTGGATGGCGTAAAAGTGGAGGTTGAAAAAATAATGACGGGTGCTCCAAGAAGAATTAGCGGCATAAATTTAACATTTCATTTCCCTGCGCATTTTAAAGCAACAGAAGAAGAACAAATAATACTGGAAAATGCAGCCAATACCTGCCCGGTTTTTTACAGCATACATCCCGACATTGCAATAAATGTAGTTTTTAACTGGCAAAAAGCACTAGTGCAATAAAAACAGCACTATCCCGAACGCTTTAATATAGCACAACCTATGGCGCAATTCAAACAATTTTTATTGGGGCAATAGGTTTTGCTTAATTCGATCATTGCCTGCGAATCATGGGCAGAAGCATTCGTTACTCCAAGTGCCGCCCATTGCCTGGTAATCGCATTTTGTTCGGCGGTGGTATCTTCCAACCATTGCAATGCTTTATCTTTAGAAACCTGTTCGCGCTGCAGATGTCCATATGCAAATACAACCGGAACAATAGTGTTGATGATGATATTATCAATCATCTGTCCGCCCAGTTTTTTTTTCTTGAAAGCGGATGGTTCATCAAACTGGTAATGATAGTGCCAGTAGTCATTCGCTGTTACTTGTAACAATTTTTTTAGCTCCGCAAGTTGAACGATTGATTTTACCTGTGAAAAAAGATGCGTTGATTGATGTATTAGCATAGCCAGTTGCGCCAGTCGTATCGTTGGAAAATTACCAGGTCGCATTCGCAAAAAATAAACAGATTCAGTCACCCGGCTCCACCCGTATTTCTTTTGATAAAACAGGTATTCCTTTTTAAGCATCTGCGGATAATCTTCTTCAAAATCTGCATCCAGCAAGCCTGCCTGTCCGAATAAGAAAGCCTCCAATTGGTGAATCTGGGCTTTGTGCCTTGCGAGTATATGTACACTTATGGTTCGGGCAATGGCTTCAAATGCACTTGTGTTTACGGTAATACCGAAGTTGGCCGCTAGCAGCCACCAAAACACTTCCTCCCAATGGTTTTTTGTCTGCTTCAGGTAATTTTCAACCGCACGCGTTCTGCGCTCCAATCTTTGCGTCACCAGTCTTGTTTTCCAACTGCTCCATATAATATCCGGCACTATTTTTAAATTATGACTGCAAGGAATCTCGTTTTGAGCGTTCATCAATTCCTCAAAACGGCGCAACAGGAATTTCGACACTTTGTCCTGAAGGACAAGCACTGGAATATCATTTCCGGAAGCGTCCCTTACCGTATAATCATCTTCCCAGACCACATGTAGGATAATATTCCAGTAGTTTTTGTCACGATCATGCCGATGTAACTTCCAATCCGAAGCTTTTACATGCAATTCAATACTACCCACCCACTTGGTGGTACTGATTCTGATGCTGCCCTCCTGGAAATCAGGGCCCTGGTTGGTATTTAAATATCCGGGATGAATAACCTGTAGAGATTCACCACAGGTTGTTTGCAGATTAGTATTATTAAAATACTGCATCTGCCAGATGAACTGAAGCAGGCGCTCTGTCATAGGTTATGTATATGAATGGTGTTAGAAAAGTAAGATACGAAGGAAAAAATCAAAACTCAAATAAGAAGAGCCAAATAAAATGCAAAGCCCGAAGGTGGTGTTACGAGGGAAACACGCGAAAGCCGGATGCCAAACAGCAAATAGGCCCCAAGCCTGAAATACGAAGCAATAAGTCAAGACCATGAGTGCCCAATAAAGTGCTCATTCAGCATCCCTGAATTTGGCGAAACCATAAACGTTCTCAGGCACTTGACCTAAAATCTCAAATCTTGCAATTCTCTCACTACTCTGCTTACGGGTAAACCCATTACATTGTAAAAATCGCCGTTGATGCGTTCAATGCCCACTACGCCTATCCATTCCTGTATGGCATAAGCGCCTGCTTTATCGTATGGCTTATATTTATCTACGTAAAAAACAATCTGTTTGTGCGTTAATTCATGAAACCATACTTCTGTCACGTCGGCAAATGTTTTTTCTTCCGTGCCATTCAAAATCACAACACCGGTAACCACCAGGTGCCGTTTGCCCGACAGTTGTTTTAGTGTCCGGATGGCATCGTTCTTATCAATGGGCTTCCCAATAATTTTATCTTCGCAAACCACGATCGTATCAGCAGCCAGCAAAGGGACCTGTTGATTGTATTGCCGATATTCATCACAACCTTTCACCGCCAGCGCCTTTTGCCTGGCTATATATATCGCTGCCTCTGCAGGACTAAGTGTTTCCGGAAAGCCTTCATCTGTAGCCTGAACAATGATATCAAAATCAACTTCCGCCCACTCCAGTAATTGTTTACGCCTGGGAGAGGCAGAAGCGAGCACTATTCTTTTCATGTATGATATAATTTAAAGAAAAACATAGATAGGATGCCTGTAAGCATTACAAACTTAATGGCGCCGCTCAGGTAAGCGTAATCGGAGGGAACAAGTGCAACATATAGCTTTCTTGTAATCCATAATAATGGAACAATGATCAACGCTGTACAATATAAGATACTCCACCACCAACCCAGGTACATTGCGTAGAACTGGATAGCCAGCAGGGCGCCCGTTAATACCATCAGCCAAACGCCTGTAAATACCTTTGCCACGGGAACACCCCATACAATAGGCATCGTTTTGCATCCATAGCGGGCATCGCCCTCCATGTCTTCGAGGTCTTTTATTACCTCGCGGATAAGTGAGATAACAAAGGCGAAGCCGGCATACAGGAAAGCCAACCGCATTACCCGCCGATGCACCTGTTCATCCATAGCGGCAGGCATTTGCCAGCCCGGAATAATATTAGAAGGAAAATAATCTACAAAAAAGAAAACCACCAGAACTACCCAGGCGGTAAGTAGTGAGATAACGATGTTACCCGACAGCAATTTCTTTTTAAAGGTGGTGGAGTACGCCCACAACAACAACACACATGTCATATTTGAAAACCCAATAAGCCAGTTGTGGGTTACGAAAGAAATATAAAACCCCATTACAACCCCCGCCGTCGAAAATATCCAGTGCCATATAATTGCCCAGCGGCGGTGAATATGTTTTTCCACCACGATCCGATTGGGTTTATTAACCTGGTCAATATTCAAATCAAAATAATCATTAATTACATACCCGCCTGCAGCGATGCAAACCGAGGAAGCCACAAGCAAAAGCAATAAACTGAATTCATCCTTAAAAAAAACTTCGGGATGGTTTGCAGGGTAAAGAATAGTGAAATAAAAAAGCAATTGCGTAACAGCAATAAAAATAAGATTAGGATACCTGATCAGCCTCAAAAATGCTCCAGCGAGTTTCATGCCGCGAAGTTAAACGCGGTTACATACAATCTGAAATATAAAATAAAAAAGAAGTGAATGCATAACCATTACCGATACCCTTTTATCCATTTTGTTCCCGCTCATGATAATAATGGATGATGCTTCTGGATAAT
The DNA here is from genome assembly GCA_036274715.1 of Agriterribacter sp. Taxonomy (GTDB): domain Bacteria; phylum Bacteroidota; class Bacteroidia; order Chitinophagales; family Chitinophagaceae; genus Agriterribacter. The sequence continues at coordinate 1,234 of DASUFG010000441.1, read as the reverse complement.
TGATCATATAGTTTCGCAAGAACAGGATAAGCCTGCAACAACGACAAATGTTTGGATATTGTTGCTCCATCGTTTCGCAACGCCGGACCGGTTTGCATTAGCGCTGGAGAGAACTGTTCCATCCTGTTAACCGTTTCTTTCAACAACGGCTGTAAAAGAGAAAAATCAATCCCTTCTTTTGTGCAAAAATCCTGCGTAAGGGTATAAAGGTAGTTGGTAAAATTATTCACAATAACTGCCCCCGCATGCAATTTCATTCTGAGTTCATCGTCTGCATATTGCACTTTATCAGAAAGAGTAAAAGCAAATTGCTTTATCTGCTGACGCGTACCAGGTGCGTTCGCATCTATTAATAGTGGTATCTCTGGGATGTCCGCCCTATCACTGCGCAGGCTTTGTAAGGGATACAAAATGCCATAATGAAAACCTACATTCCTTAGCACATCCTTACTTACGGAACCCGCTGTATGCACTACCAGTCCTTCCTTTTTAACAGGAAACCACAGTTCAATATCTGCCAGGGCGCTGTCAGAAACTGCTATAATATATATATCGGCTTCTTCCTTCACTTCAGAAAACCTTTGTGCGGACGGGCTATTCAAAGATGCAGCTAATTTTTGAGTGCGCTCTGCATCACGTCCCACCACCTGGATAATATGATGCCCAGACTGAACAATTTTACGTCCTAACACCGTGGCTACGTTTCCAGTACCTATCATTACAATTTTCATGATCGCAATTTAGAGCTAAACTTCTTTAATTTTGCGGTTTGCTATTGATATTCACGCACCAATGAAACTATCACACAAAATTGCACTTACCTATTTGAGAGCCAGGTTACAACTCCTCGCATTGGTATCGCCCGAAAGAGCCGCATCCAAAGCGCTAGTTTTATTTTGCACGCCACGGCGTCGCCTCCAACAAAACCCATCGGCAATAATTAAAAAAGCTACCCCACTCACTTTAAGTATAAATGGCTTGTCTATTTGTGGCTACAGGTGGAACCACCCCTCTCCCAAGAAAATATTAATCGCACATGGCTTTGAATCCTCGGCGAGGAATTTTGATGGCTTTGTGATTCCATTAATAAAAAAGGGGTACGAAATTGTTGCATTCGACGCTCCCGGACATGGTAAAAGTGATGGCAGCGAAATTACATTACCCGAATATGTGCGAACACTTCAAGCAATAGTTTGCGAATATGGCCCCTTTGATGCGTATATAGCGCATTCAC
>DASUFG010000440.1:0-6533 GCA_036274715.1 Agriterribacter sp. | reverse complement strand
AAAAAAAATCACGATTGCCAAACACCCCCCTGAGCTATCAGCCGTGAGCCGTGACCGGATCGATACTAAATCTTATCGCTCAAAGCTATTGCCTGCGGGCTCATTTCTTACCCCTCGCCACTTATCACCTACACTCAGACTTACCACTTAAATCCCTTCTGCCATCTCTACGGCTTTTTTCAACGCATTTAATTTATGGTTCACTTCCTGCAATTCACTTTCAGGTTTTGATGCAGCCACAATACCCGCCCCTGCCTGGGAAATGAGCGTATTGCCTTTGCTTAAGAATGTACGAATCATGATGGCGTGGTTGCAACTGCCGTTAAATCCCATAAACCCAATAGCACCGCCATAATAGCTTCGCGGAGTAGGTTCATACTCATCGATTAACTGCATGGCTTTAAATTTAGGCGCGCCGCTTAATGTGCCTGCCGGGAACGTGGTAGCCAGCAAATGAAATGGATTGGTTCCAGGCTTAACATTACCGTTTACTTCGCTCACCAGGTGAATCACGTGAGAATAGTATTGCACCTGCCGGTAGTGTTTTACTTTAACCTCATCGCATAAACGACTGAGGTCGTTTCTTGCCAGGTCAACCAACATCACGTGCTCCGCATTTTCTTTAGCATCAAGCAACAGTTTTTCTGCCATTCGCTGATCTGTTTCATCGTCCCCCGTGCGCTTAAATGTTCCTGCGATGGGATGCACCACCGCCTTTCCATTCTTTATGATCAATTGGCTTTCGGGAGAAGATCCCATGAGTTTATAGTCGCCGTAATCAAAATAAAACAAATAAGGAGACGGGTTAATATTGCGCAAAGCCCTGTATACATTAAATTCATCGCCGGTAAAGCCCTGCGCAAAACGCCTGCTCAATACAATCTGGAACACATCGCCCCGGTAGCAACTTTGTATGCCTTTCTCTACCATAGCACGGTAGGCGTCGTCCGTCATATTAGACGTTTCTGATCCATTTACGGCAAAAGGAAATACCGGCACGTCTTTACTCCTGATCAGGGATTCTACCATAACCATATCGCTCTCCAACCCGGTAATAAGGTTTTCGCAGAGATACATTTCGTTTTTAAAATGGTTGATGGCGATAACGTACTGGTATAACCGATAGCGCATTAAAGGAATGGAACCGAAGGCAGGGGATAGAGAGGGGGATGCGGCCTTTCCTTCATTAAATTTGATACTGTCGAAAAACTGAACAGCATCAAAAGTGGAATAACCATATAATCCCTGTACAGAAGCCACAATCTTGTCAGCCGAAGGTTCCACTTCGAACCGCTGCATGAAACTCCACAACAGGTCAGGCACTTCTGCCGGGTTGCCCACTGCTATGCGCTCGGGTTTTTGGCCGGGCAATTTAAATTCTATTGAACGCCGGTCGGTAATTTCCATTCCACCGATAGCATGGATACAAATAAATGAAAAACTATTTTCGGCGGCATGGTAATCGGTACTCTCCAGCAATATCGTGTCGCGGAAACGATCGCGTAACCGGAGATAGATGCCCACGGGCGTGTATACATCCGAAAGTATTTTTTTAAACCTGGTTTTTATACCCATTTTCTTCATAAAGTCGCACTTGATAGTTTCAACAAAAAACCCCGGTAGGTACCGGGGCATGTATATTGTATAGCATAAACACTAGAACAGCATTACAAGCCCCACAGAGAGTTTGTATGCCACCACCAGTATTTATTTGTAATATTATTGATCATGAGGGCACAAATGTCTATGCTTTTTTGTTAAAAAAAAAATTTTGATTTACTTTTTCAGAATTATTTTCTTTTATCCCTAACACTACGCTTCAAATGCTCCAAAAAAGATTGCAGTCGCTCGATTTTCTTCGTGGTTTAATTATGGTATTGCTGGCGCTCGAGGCAGCAGGACTTTACCATACACTCAATGATGCAGCGGAAGGAAGCTGGTGGCAACACATTACCACGCAGTTCGATCATCATCCCTGGAACGGCTTAAGGTTCTGGGATCTTATTCAACCCGGCTTTATGTTCATTGCCGGAACGGCAATGGCTTATTCTTTACATAAACAACAACAAAATGGAGCTTCATGGTCAGCCTCTTTTCGCAAAGCATTAAAAAGAAGCGGATGGCTATTCTTTTGGGGCGTACTGGACTACGCGGTACGAAAAGATGGATTGTCGTTTGAATTGTGGGATGTGTTGACGCAGCTTTCGTTTACCATGCTGGCCGCCTTTTTAATATTCAGACTGAGCGCGAGAACACAAATCATCATTTGTGTGGGCATATTATTACTTACCGAAATATTGTACCGCTTTACCCATGTACCGGGATTTGATCAGCCTTTTACGGATCAGCACAATTTTGGTAACTATGTTGACCTGCTCTTAATGAATAAAATAAACAGGGGTGGCTGGGTAGCTATTAATTGCATTCCTACTGCTGTGCATACCATTGCCGGGGCATTGGCAGGGAAACTATTGTTGAGCGATAATGCCAAAAAAACAAACCAATTATTGTTGTGGGGCGCTATCTGCCTGGCGATCGGCTTCAGTTTAGACTGGCTGCATATAACCCCCATCATTAAACGAATTGCCACCACATCTTTTACGTTAGCCTCGTTGGGGTGGTGCTTACTGGCCCTTGCGGCCTGTTATTGGTGGATTGATATCCGCAACCATCACAAAAATCTGCTCTTTTTTACCGTAGTGGGTATGAATTCTATTTTTATTTACCTGTTTTTTGAAATTGTAGGCTCCCGGTGGTTTAATGAATATGTGGGCGCTGTTACGAACGGCTTAATGGGCATGGCGCATTTTCCAGGATTCCTGATGCATCTTATTACCTCGCTATGCATTTTCGCATTGGAATGGGGACTTTGCTACTTTTTGTACAAGAAGAAGATATTTTTCAGGCTATAGTTTTTGAACGCGAAGTTAGTTGAACCTATTTGAACCACGGCAACATGAAGACACAAAAGAGCACAGGGTATTTTTTGTGATCCATGGGATTAGTTGAACCACGGAGGCACAAAGACACCGTGTTACACAAAGAATATTTTCCCATTATCTCACACATGCCAAATATCCCGGTTCAGACAATTTGAACCAGGGAGGCCCGGAGACACGAAGGGACACAAAGATTTTTTCCCGCGACCACACAAACTCAAAACAACAAACTTCGAATATTTCCCGGCTTTCCGATTTTCGAGTTCCCATTTTCGGATTTATCTCCTATCTTTAATATTACTTAACCTTTTGATTAGCCTTTATTAACTATTTGATCATATACCAACAGCATATCTGCGTGTTGGAGTAAACACGCATTTCACTAGTTTAAAAGCATTATATGACATCGAAAATCCTCTCTCTTGCTGTTATCATTTGTATTTTTTCCAGTTGTGACACAAAAAAAAAAGGACAGCTATCCTTCCGGTATTGAACATGTAATTGTGATTGGCGTGGATGGCATGAGTCCTGACGGTATACACAATGCTAAAACGCCGGTCATGGATGGCATGATTGCCGGTGGCTCCGTAAAATGGAATGTCCGCACCGTGCTCACCACATCCAGCAGCCAAAATTGGGCTTCCATGATCATGGGTGCGGGACCCGAGCAGCACGGCGTTATCGATAATGATTGGGAAAGGGATGATCACACCCTGCCGCCCATCGTAGCAGGTGAAGAAGGCATATTTCCAACCATATTCGGCGTGATCCGGCAGCAAAAACCCGATGCTGAAATAGGCGCCGTGTACCATTGGGGAGGCTTTGGAAGGCTGTTTGAAAAGAAAGCGGTGAATTACGACAAACATTTTTCCACCGAAGATTCAACAGCAACAGATTTCGTTCACTATATCAAAACCAAAAAGCCGGCTTTCGGTTTTGTGCATTTCGACCATGTGGATCATGCCGGACACCACGATGGACATGGCACGCCTGAATATTATAAGGCGGTTGAAAAGGCAGATACTTTGATTGGGAAGATATTAGCGGCGATAAAAGACGCCGGGATCGATGGCAGCACCCTTGTAATTATTACGGCCGATCATGGTGGCGTTGGCAAAGGACATGGCGGAGCTACGCCACAGGAGGCAGAGATTGCTATGATTCTGCATGGCAAAGACATCAAAAAAGGGTACCAAATTCAACAGCAGGTATATACCTATGATTTGGCTGCGACAATTGCCTTCGCCCTTCATGTTACTCCTCCTTACGCGTGGATAGGGCGACCCATAAAAGCGGCCTTTGATGGGTTTGAAGAGCCTGCCAATTTATGGAAAGGCAAAGAAGCGATTGCAGCACCCGTTATTTTGCCGGGAAAACATTTAAATGAACAGGCGGGTGGCTTGTATATTGATACACCCGCAACCGTAAAAATGCGGGCGGTAGCCGAACACAGCGAAATACGCTATACGTTAAACGGGGGAGTACCCGACAAGACATCCTCCCTGTATGAAGCACCGTTCACCGTTGACAAAACAACGGTAGTGCAGGCAAAAGCATTCGATAAGAACGGGAATGAAAGCCCGGTTGAGACTGCTTATTTCAGGATATTAAAATCCGCCGCCGGTAATGGACTGGCCGTTTCTTATTACCGGGGAAAAGAATGGAAGCGACTGCCTGTGTTGACAAAAATGGCCCCTGCAAAAAAATGGGCCAGCCATGAATTTCATATTGAAGAAAACCAGGTAAACCCGCTGCTTGAAAAAGACAATCCCTGTTTTGGATTGAGTTTCGACGGGTACATACAAGTTGATACACCCGGCGAATACCGCTTTTTTACACAATCAGACGATGGCAGCAAGTTGTTTATCGATGATCATAAAGTAGTGGATAACGACGGCGATCATGGCGTAAAAGAATCTGCAGGTGAAACCACACTTGAAGCCGGGCGACATAAGATACAGGTTGCATTTTTTAATGCCGCCGGTGGCTATTGGCTGGAGGTTTTTTATAAAGGTCCCGGTATTGCTAAACAGGTTGTTCCGGCTGACAAACTCTATATGAAAAAATCGTAAAGCACAAAATCTCCCTTGATTTGGCGCTGTGAATACCATGAATAATCTACCTTGCAGGCATGAAATACTCATTGGTATTTATTTTAACCTTGCTTACCATTAGTTCCTTTGCCCAGGACAAAAGAAAATGGAAACAACTCTTCAACGGCAAAAACCTGGATGGCTGGATTGTAAAAATCACCGGTCATGATTTAAACGATAATTACGGCAATACTTTCCGCGTGGAAGATGGAAAGATGGTGGTATCGTACGACCATTACACGGAATTCAATGAACAGTTTGGTCATATCTTTTATAAAACGCCCTACTCCCACTATTTGCTGGCCGTGGAATATCGCTTTGTAGGCGAACAATGCAAAGGTGGACCGGGATGGGCTTATAAAAACAGTGGCATCATGCTGCATTGCCAGCCACCACCTACGATGCTTAAAGACCAGGATTTCCCTATATCCATAGAAGATCAGCTGCTGGGTGGGGATTCAACAGGAGAAAGAAGCACCTGTAACCTTTGTACTCCGGGTACCAATGTTGAAATGGATGGTAAACTATTTACCCCGCACTGCATCAATTCAAAATCAAAAACCTTTCGCAACGAAGAATGGGTGAGAGCCGAAGTATTGGTATTGGGCGATTCTGTGATTGTGCAAATGGTTGATGGAGATACGGTGTTAGTGTATCAAAAACCACAGATGGGCGGTGGCAATGTGAGCCATTACGATACCACGGTGAAAAAAGATGGACAGCTATTAAAAAGTGGCTATATTTCATTGCAGAGTGAAAGTCACCCGGTTGAATTCAGAAAAGTGGAGATCATTGATCTTGAAAAGGAATACACAAAGAAAAAGGGCAAATAAGATTTCTCCGGCGCTGAATCAATCCATCCCGTACATTTTTGCCTTCATCCATTCATTTACAAACACGATTTAATATGGATACTTCAATTTTTGGGGCGGTAGATGAGTTCATCAATCGCCTTTTTGTTAAGGAAGATGAGGCATTGTTACAAACCAAACAATCCATTATTGATCAACATTTACCGCAGATCAGCATCTCCGAAAACCAGGGTAAGTTTTTGTACATGCTGGCTAAACTCAACCATCCCCAAAAAATACTGGAGATCGGAACACTGGGTGGTTACAGCACGATCTGGCTGGCAAGGGCATTAACCAATGGTGGAGAAATGATTTCTCTTGAATTAGACCCCGACCATGCCGATGTTGCCATGAAAAACATTTCAAAGGCCGCATTGGCCAATGCCGTTACCGTTAGGGTTGGCAATGCACTGGAAGAACTCCCCAAAATGGAAAAAGAAGGCGCCGGCCCGTTTGATGTGATTTTTATAGATGCTGATAAAGAACCTTATGCTGAATATTTTGAATGGGCATTAAAACTTTCCAAACCCGGTACACTCATTATTGCAGACAATGTGGTTCGTGAAGGAAAGATTCTCGAAGAACATACCGACGACGCGAATGTAACCGGCGTTAAACGATTCATACAATTACTCGCCAATACCCACCAG
>DASUFG010000439.1:0-3700 GCA_036274715.1 Agriterribacter sp. | reverse complement strand
GTTCATTGAGCGAATGCCCCGCTTTTACTCCTTTGAGCATGTCGACAGCTTTTCCGGTGCGCTCCGAATCAATGTTTACAGCGAGTGTTTTCGATTCGGGTCCCTGCGATTGTCCATGATGTTCGTATCCTGCACGTAATATACCTGCTGCGGCCGCATGTTCGAGCGAGGGGGTAAGCAAATACCCCGCTTCAGCTACCTGTGCTGGCACCGGGTTTGAAATGACGTTTTTGGTAACCGGGTCTTCTACTAAAAATGTTGACGGGTCACTGCCGAGGTAAACAAATACAGATTTACTGGCCGACTGTAATTGTGCAGGGGTAAGCCCCGATAAATCCATCACCGGCATCACTATGTTGTCAATACCCACTTCCTGCGCGGTAACCAATACCGGGGATGGAATATTTTTCACCTGTACCCAGGGATCATTGCCGGGCGAAATGTTTTCCAGGTAACCGAATGCACCAATAAACAGGCCTTTTTCAAAACCTTCTTTTTTTCTATTCCCAAAGAGTCTTGACAATGCAAGTCCCTGTAACCAGGCGTCGAGGCGGAAGCTGCAGAGATCAACATGTTCGCTGAACAGCCTTTCAAGGTCATCTACCGGTATGGTAGATAGCTCCTTTAGTGCGTCTAAGGAATCCTTCAGCCCAATGAGTGGTTCATTGTCGTTTGCAGTGGCTTGGCTTAGCAACTGAAGTATTTTGTTATCGACTCTTGTACCATCATTCAAAGTCTGCTCAAAAAAGCTCCACTTGTTTTTAAGCGTTTCAAAATTTCCGGCGATGCCGCTAGTATCAAGTAGTGTTTTATGTTCGGGCGAAATAATGTTGCCCGACCGGGTATACTCCATCTCAAAATCGAGTTTTGCCAGTGGACTGATCGCCGGCCTTTCTTTTCTTAAAATTTCCACAGCCGTGTCTATCCAGCCTTGAAGCAATGCAAAGCGGGCAGTATAGAATAATAACTTAGATGAGCGCTCCGATACAAATTGGTTAAAGGTTTCACCAAATACATTGGTACGCATTTGCTCAATGGTAGCATCCAGTAAAATGGACAGGTAATTGGCACCATTGTCATTTGTGCTATTTCTATCTGTAACCAAATCGGGAGGCAGATCGGTGAGCTTATAGTTATCATCGTCGAAAAATTTGCCCAATATTTGCGGGCGCGGATTTACGGGTTCATTCCAGCCAGCGGCACTTTCCAATCTTGTTTTGTAATCGTTGGGTGTGGTTCGTATGCCGGCTTTATCTGTTTGCAGCGGTATTGCCATATTGTTCACGTTCCACAATAAATATTCGCCCGCCACCATCCGGCGAAAAAACCTTGTTGAACTGGATTGGTAAGTAAGCAGTTCACGAAAATCTTTTTTGAGTTGTTGTTCGTCGGTGTTTTGAAAGGCCTTTTTCATCGTCATCACTTTGTCCACCAGTTTATTCCACTGATCATCCATCTTTTTCAAAAAGGCTATCAAACGTTTTTCTTCCACACTGGCATCAGCAGCAGGCTTCCATGCAGACCAGGCTGTTGCCGGGATTATTCCGTATGGTTGTTTTCCTACGCGGAAAGCGGGTAGCAGCCCCCTTCCTGTAACGAACTGCTGAAAGAAATCTTTAATAAACCGGATATCGGTATCGGTAACGGCTGGACGCAGATGATTGTTGAGATAATAGCCTAAAGTGCCGGCCCACAATGCGCGGTTCGTCGTGATGGCCGCTTTGCCGTCGGTCATTTGGTTATTAAAAACCTGGCTGAATGTGTTTTGATCGAGTCCCAGCGCTGTCGATAAAAATTGGCCAGCCGTGTCTTCATGATTGAGGCTAATCGAGGGAAATTCAGTATCAAAAGATTGCTCATCCGATGTTCCTGCCTGCGTGAATCCCGAAGGCTGCCCCGGGAGATTATTGGTGGGTGTTCCCTGGCGCAGGAATGCCATGCCATCCGGCCGGTAATGATGGTTGTCGATCAGGCTGGTCAACCGGGTGATGCTTTCTGTTTCGTCGGCGCCTGTTTTAATGCCGATAACAACCAATGTAGAAACACCCGATAAAAATTCAGCCTTGCTTAAGGGAATGCGAATAGCCATTCCCATTTTTTCAGCTTCTGCAATATCTGTAAGCCAACGTATTTCTTTTGGCAGTTCGAGCACTTTGTCTTTTTCTGAAAAAGCAGTTTGATCTTTTTCATCGGGGTCGAATCCAAGTTGAACATAGTCTGGTACGGGTGCCCCCGCAACCTCGCGGGCCGGCAACGCGGTATTTTTAAAGAACACATTCACGATAAAATGTTCGGGCAGCATTTCGGTGGTGGGTGGCAGCGTCCAACTGTCCGATTTAAACCCGGGATCCGGGAATTGACTGGGAGGAATTTTATCCAGGGTTAAAGGAAAGTCATCCGGGAAACCGGCCGGTCGCATAGCCCGGGCGATCCAGGTGGCGCGATGCGCATGGCATTCAAAGCGAAGCGCTTTCCACACTTCAAGTTGCTTTTCTTTTTTTGCCCTAAGCGACTCAGCAGTGTTTGTGCCTTGTGCACGAAATGTTCTTTCGGCATCCCACATGCCCTGCCAGAAGGTTAGGGCAGCAGCCCGTTCGGTTTCAGTGATTGCAGTTTCGTGCGTTTGCAGGAAAATATCATCCGGGTACATCCGAACCCAGAGTTCATATTCATCTTCCACTTTACGCCAGCGTTTTGTTGTTGCAGTCTGCCCCCGCACCGGCGGTTGATTGAGTTGGTTTACCAAACGTTTTACCGTTGCGGAGGCAGTATTGGATAAGGAGAATGCCTGTACATTTTTTGAGGCGGATATACCGGCGCCTGATCTTTTACCGGTATTAACCGTGTTGATCATTCTCCTGGATGCGGCATCAAGCTTACCGGAATCAACCATAATCTCTACCGGCCAATCCCGGGCGATATGCTTGATTGTTAAAAACCGGGTTTGTACACGAAGGGGCAAAAGAAGGATCGGCGCATGATCGTTGAGGTTAGCTATGGTTTGGTTGGCAGTTCCCTGGTTGTTGAATTCCAAACGGGCCTTATCTAACGCAACTTTTGCAACGGTCTTTACTTTTTCTGCATCGGTTAGTTTTTTTCGCGCCGCTTTTATTTGAATATTGAGTGGATGAACAGCCGGTAAGGTTTTTAATAATTGAGCTTTTAAAAACGATTCAATTTGCTTTTCGATGGAGTAGCATTGCTGGCGTGCCAGGTATGCTTCCCTGGCGGCAGCCCTGTATGCGTTTTTGAGCTGGGTATATTTGGTCTGGCTTTCTTTAAATTCAGGCATGGTCTGCTCTTTTAAATAATGTGTTTTTTCAATTCATTTAGTAATCATCAATGAGGCATGAACAAAAATCTGAACTGGTTTTTGCCGGAGAATGGCCGCCATCTGGGCCGCATCACCGGTTCCCGCCGCTGGATTGCCAGTTACCGGTTTTTCTCCTTTGCCCCATTCCAGTCCACATTTGGATATGGGGTCAGCCGGAATGTCTTTTTCAAGACGGATATAATCGTTGGCGTTGTCAAGATCGGTCCATGCGAGATCATTCCAGGTTTCGAACGGTTTATTTGAATCCCGGCTTTGATCCAGCCCGAAATGCATTTCGCCCGGTCGCTCCGCAATAACAAAATACCAACCTCCTTTGTCATCTTCCACTTCCGTATTGCCAATTACCTGGTCTGCTGTGAGCTCGAA
>DASUFG010000438.1:0-4341 GCA_036274715.1 Agriterribacter sp. | reverse complement strand
TTTTGAAGAACGCCTTATTTGCGAGCCCTCCTCGTTCCATTCAAATTTTGATAACGTTAATGTGATCTTATGAATGTCAGTCGCCGGTTGTTTTGATGCTGCATATATCGGCAGATCATGATCGCTTTTCATATTGCATTTTTGGAGGTTGCACTGAGTTACATTTTTGATTCTATTATCATGTGCTCCCTGCACCCTGCAACTTATACCCTGTAGGCATTTCCCAACTTTCCGGGTTAATATTTAAAAATCAGGATTCAGTATGTACATTTGCCGTCAATTCATTACTTTAACCTAAAACAATCTGGCATGGCAGAAAAAATTAAAGTGGCTAACCCGGTGGTAGAACTGGATGGAGATGAGATGACAAGAATCATATGGAAATTTATTAAGGACAAACTGATTTTGCCCTATCTCGACATTGATATTAAATACTTCGACCTGGGTATCGAACATCGCGATGAAACCAACGACCAGGTAACTATCGACGCTGCCAATGCCATTAAGCAATACGGCGTTGGGATTAAATGCGCCACCATTACTCCCGATGAGGCAAGGGTAACAGAATTTAAGTTGAAGCAAATGTGGAAAAGCCCTAATGGTACGATCCGTAATATACTGGATGGTACGGTTTTCCGCGAACCCATTGTAATGAAAAACGTACCCCGGTTGGTGACCAACTGGACGGCGCCTATTATTGTTGGCCGCCATGCGTTTGGTGATCAATACCGCGCCACAGATGCAGTGATTAAAGGTAAGGGCAAACTTACCATGACGTTTACACCCGAAGGCGGTGGTGAAGCCCAAACCTTTGAGGTGTATAATTTCAAAGGGGATGGTGTGGCCCTGTGCATGTACAATACCGACGAGAGTATAAAGGGCTTTGCAAAGAGCTGCTTTAATATGGCACTCAGCAAAAAGTGGCCATTATATCTTTCTACCAAAAATACCATACTTAAAAAATACGATGGAAGGTTTAAAGATATTTTCCAGGAGATTTATGACCAGGAATTTAAGGCCCAGTTTGAAGCGGCTGGTATTGTGTACGAACACCGCCTCATTGATGATATGGTTGCCAGTGCGTTAAAATGGAACGGCAATTTTGTGTGGGCCTGTAAAAACTATGATGGCGATGTGCAAAGCGATACCGTTGCGCAGGGGTTTGGCTCACTAGGGTTGATGACTTCGGTATTGGTTACGCCCGATGGTAAAACCATGGAAGCGGAAGCCGCTCATGGAACAGTTACCCGCCATTATCGCGACCACCAGGCAGGCAAATCCACTTCCACCAACCCCATTGCTTCCATTTTTGCATGGACAAGAGGACTGGCGTTTCGCGGAAAAACGGATAATAACCAGGCGCTCATTGATTTTAGCAATGCCCTTGAAGCCGTATGTATCGAAACGGTGGAAAGTGGTAAAATGACTAAGGACCTGGCTGTTTGTATTCATGGCAATAAAGTAAAACATGGCGAGCACTACCTCAACACCGAAGAGTTTTTGGAAGCCATCAACACCAACCTCATCGCACGGCTAAAGTAACAAGCTAGTTGTAAAAGGCCGCTGTTTTGTAAAACCGGCTGCTTTCTACATTTTTTATATTATTCTGATTAACAGGATTTTACTCTCAAAAAGTGCATTGATCACATCGATGCACTTTTTATTTGCGCAGGCCCAATTGTATGAAGCCGGCAAATATTCACAATATTTTTTTTCAAATTTTCTTACCTTCGCGCCGTTCCTATGCCTACAGGCAACCCCAAAACTATCCGTTCTGTGAGATTATTTTTTCCTGCACCGCTTTTTATTGTTTCTATTATTATTGAATCGTTATATGGCAGACATTTTTGAAAGACTCGTAAAGAATCATGGACCTTTAGGGCAGCATCGTGAACGCGCACATGGTTATTTTTCATTTCCTAAACTGGAGGGGGAGATAGGCAACCACATGAAATTCAGGGATAAGGATATGGTGGTTTGGAGCCTGAATAATTACCTCGGATTAGCAAATCACCCTGAAGTGAGGCAAGCAGACGCTGAAGCCGCTGCGCGATTTGGATTGGCTTTGCCAATGGGCGCCCGTATGATGAGTGGAAATTCGACTTACCATGAACAATTAGAAGCAGAACTTGCTGCATTTGAGCAAAAAGAAGACGCTATTTTGCTGAATTATGGTTACCAGGGAATGGTAAGCATTATCGATGTGTTGTGCAGCCGCCACGATGTAATTGTATACGATGCGGAAAGTCATGCCTGTATTATAGATGGAGTGCGTTTGCATGCCGGGCAACGGTTTGTATACAAGCATAATAATATGGCTGATTTTGAAAAACAGTTGCAGCGTGCCGCCGCATTGGTTGAAAAGCAAAAAAGGGGTGGCATTTTGGTGATAACGGAAGGTGTTTTTGGAATGGCCGGCGACCAGGGGAAATTGAAGGAAATTACCGCATTAAAAGATAGCTATGGTTTCCGGTTGCTGGTAGATGACGCGCATGGATTTGGCACATTGGGTAAAACGGGAGCCGGAGCTGGGGAAGAACAGGGTGTTCAGGATAAGATTGATCTCTACTTTTCAACATTTGCAAAATCAATGGCATCCATCGGCGCTTTTGTGGCAGGCGATAAAGCTATTATTGATTATATCCGGTATAATATCCGTAGCCAGATTTTCGCAAAATCCTTACCTATGCCGCTGGTTTTGGGCAACCTAAAACGGCTAGAAATACTGCGCCAGCATCCCGAACTAAAAGAACGGCTTTGGAAAAATGCCCTTTCCCTGCAAAAAGGACTGAAAGAGAGGGGTTTTGATATTGGCAAAACGGATACAGTAGTTACGCCTGTGTATATGAATGGCGGGGTAGAAGAAGCTACTGCGATGGTGATGGACCTGCGGGAAAACTATGGTATTTTTTGTTCGATTGTGCTGTATCCTGTAATTCCAAAAGGACATGTTATTTACCGCCTTATTCCTACCGCTGCTCATACCCAGGATGATATAGAGCAAACGCTGAATGCTTTTGATGCTACCAAGAAAAAATTAGATGCCGGACTCTACAAGGTGGCTGCAATTCCGGTAATGGATGAAGCTTGAGCAACAACCCGGTAATAAAATACGACTTCAAAAAGGTGGCGGATCAATCATTCCGCCACCTTTTTCTTTTCCAGTTTTTTGTGGATTTCCAATGTTTCTGCGAGCGCTGCCGATCCATACCATGGATGCAGTTCCATTTCCAATGTTCCGGCTATTACAGCAGGGTCGGTTGCGGTAAGTGCTTTTGCCTCTTCTACCGAAGCCACATTAAATATAAAAATCCCCCGGAGTGAGGTATTGTCTAAAAAAGGGCCGGCAACTACCAGTTTACCCTCCGCTGCCAACCGCATAATGTTTTTGAGATGTGCTTGCTGAAGAGATGCCCTTTGAGCGGAATCTTTTATTTTAACCGTTCCGGATTTTAAAAAAGCCATCACATACTGTTTCATGCCGTACTCATCGGCGCCCAGCTTTTTAGCAAGTGCTTCATCGTAGAGAGATTGCGCCTGTAAAGTGGAATTAAGGAAAACAATAGCTGCGCAGAAAAGAAGTTTGTAATATTTCATATCGGGGTGGTATTAATAAATTACAATAAATCTAATACATTGGCCGGTCAAATTGAAGTATTGGATGAACTGAAAATTTAGCAGCTATGTTCGTTAAACATATTATTCCTACTTTTAAAATATCATGTATTGTTGCTGTAGTAAATAAGATAATCGGTGTTACCTTAATAAATGTAAAGCATGTTACTGCCCTTTCTTCAATCAAAAAAACTGAACTCCGCGAACAATCATCCAATTGTATTTGCCGGCGATGTGGGCGCTACAAAAACCAACCTTGCACTGTATAAAGTAGAAAATGAGCAGTTCCGGTTATTGCACCAGGCGAAACTGGTATCCGATGATTTTGGAAGTGTTGCAATGCTGGCCGACCATTTCATGAAAAATCTTCCGTCGCCGGATGCTGTTTGCTTTGGCGTTGCCGGCCCGGTGCTGAATGGCAAGGCAAAATTATCCAACTTATCCTGGGAAGTCGATGCCCATGAATTGTCGCAACATTTCGGCGTTCACGACATCCATCTCATCAATGACCTGGAAGCAACGGCTTATGGATTAGCGGTGCTCGGTAAAGAAGATATTTCTATTGTTCACGAGGGAAGCGCGGCACCTGTTGGTAATGTTGCTGTTATTGCCCCCGGAACCGGCTTAGGAGAGGCTGGGCTATATTGGGATGGGGAATATTATCGTCCTTTCGCCACAGAGGGTGGGCATTGCGATTTTGCTCCGAGAGACGCATTTGATTTTGAG
>DASUFG010000437.1:0-2625 GCA_036274715.1 Agriterribacter sp. | reverse complement strand
TAATTCCAGAATCTGAGGTTCAATCTCGTTCTTGCTTAAATCTATCTGATAGCCATACATGATTGAAAGTTTTTGTCAATATACGCCATTCCATCAAGTAGGACAGTCACGAAGTTCCCGCGCAATAGAAGCAGAGCATTTTTGCCCGCCCGGCTGCCGCCAGTCAGACAGGCTTCTTCCTTCAAGTACCATTTAACATAATATAAATTATAAGAAAAAAACCTTTAACTTAGCATATTTAAAAACCGTTATTACATTTACATCCTAAAAATTCAACTATGGATCAACAAAATCAGCAAAGCAGATCAACTGACCTGTCGCTTATTCAACCTGTAGAACAAACGCAGGTGAAAAATTTTATGGCAAATGTTTTTGCCTACATGTTCATGGCGCTGGGAATTTCAGCTTTGTTTGCTTACCTGTTTGCAACCAATACGGAGTTATTATCTTACTTGTTCACGCCGAAAGGGCCAAATGCACTTGGCTTTATCGTGATGTTTGCACCGCTGGGCTTTGTGCTACTGATGTCGTTTGGATTTCAAAGGTTGTCCGCGCCAGTCCTGGTGTTGCTATTTGTTCTGTACTCGGCCGTCAATGGCATAAGCTTCAGCGTTATCTTATTGACTTATGCCGCCAGTTCAGTGCTAGCTTGCTTTCTCTCCGCAGCAGCCATGTTCGGTGTCATGGCCTTCATGGGTTATACAACAAAACAGGATCTCACAAAATTTGGCCGCATCCTGTTTATGGGACTCATTGGCATTATTGTCGCCTCGATCATTAACATATTTATGGGTAGTTCTTCGCTTGACTACCTGATCAGTTTCCTGGGTGTGATGATATTCACAGGTCTTACCGCCTATGATGTGCAGAAATTAAAAAATATCGGTGCAGGTATTCAATACGCTGATGTTCCGGCTTCTGATGTAAAGAAAGTTTCAATCCTGGGCGCATTGAATCTTTATCTTGATTTCATCAACCTGTTCTTGTTCCTGCTTCGCTTATTTGGACGCAGAGATTAAAAACAATAACCGAGGTTAAACGTCAGCGGTATCATGTAGCCGACATTCTCCGGGAAAATATTTCCATTGGAATAATGCATAATCCGAATCTCCGCATTTAAATTTTTATGGGAGCCAATAAAGGCTCCCATTCCCATAAAATCCTGGAAAGTAAAATGCCTGCCCGTATTCTGATTGTCAGTGACGGTTGTTGAAATATATGTTGGACCAGCTACCGAGTAATTAAAATAAATATCCACCCCCTTCGACCGGATGGCGGTAAATCTCAGCACGGGAAATAACGACACGGTATAAAATTTATCTTCATTTTTTTCACTCACCCAATGAGAAACGTTTGCTCCCCAGTCAAATGAAAAAACTTTTCTTGAATGAAAAATATTTCGCTGGTAGTTTACCGAAAGACCTTCCTTGATCCTGACATCACCACCCCAAAAGATCGGAATGAATCCTTTTGACACAGCATTGTTCACTCCATACCCAAGTACGTTTGTTGTGTATCCTAACTGGATTATATTTTTCGGAAAATGAAACCCTGCTTCCTCATTCCTTCTTACACGTTCATTTGAAATAGGCCGCATCGTATAAGTGAATGCACCGGAATAAAAAATCACATACGGTTGCTTTTGAGTGGTCCTTTCCGGCGAGTACACTGCATTTAGCATCAGCGTCCATTTATCATTAAGATGGTATTGCAGCCCCGCTCCTGTCGACACACTTCCGTAACAGGCATCACTCATCACCGTTTCATTGTTTATCTCAAACCCACGACGCGTGATGACCGAGAACCCTAATTCCCCATAGCCCGAAAACTTTTTCCATCGCGGTGACTGAACCTTTCCGGAAATGCCTGCCACATTCATCCACACAGAATGTGTTGTTTCGTCCCCATTAACATTTTTGTACTCTACCCAATCCACCGGTCGCATGTAATTTACCTGTGCCGATAAGTATTCGTTGAATTCATGCCCGAAAAGAATAATCCTGACAGCGGCATGAGGAACCTTGACCGAGGCCGCCTGGAATCCTGGTTCCAGTTGCGCATTCGAAAAGGGATAATTGATGTAACCGATGCTCACACCTGCAAAAGAATTGGACAACACCGCCGGGTACTGGTACCTCTTATCCTGTGCATTGAGAAAAGCAATGAAAAAAAGACTTAAGAAAATTGCGGGTATGAATTTATTCATCAATAAAAGTATTAAATAAATTAGAGTATGGACCTGCGGCAAACCATCCTGTCTGACCATTCCAAGGCCACCTGCAACAAGATCGTGAAATGGGTGGGCAATTCTCAAAAACGATTCGATGAACTCTTTAATTTATTTCTCCATGGTGAATACAGGGTCAATCAACGTGCCGCGTGGCCGTTGAGGTATTGTGTGAGCGATCATCCTCTGCTGATTTCCCCACATTTGACCAAACTGGTCAGGAATTTACACAAACCAGGTATTCATGATTCGATAAAAAGGAACACCCTCCGCCTCCTTCAATACATAGATATCCCCAAAAAATTACACGGCGAGATCATGGATATTTGCCTGCAGTATATCTCCTCTCCCAACCAGGCGGTGGCAATAAAAGCATTTGCGCTTTCTATTCTTCAAAG
>DASUFG010000436.1:0-2285 GCA_036274715.1 Agriterribacter sp. | reverse complement strand
CGTGCATAAATATTTCAGCTAATACGGAAGGAACAATGGAGAAAATAGTAGTTGTTGGCGGCGGCATTATAGGGTTAAGCTCCGCCTATTTTTTACAAAAGTCGGGGCACCAGGTAACGGTAATTGATAAGGAGGATTTTTTAGACAATTGTTCGTACGGCAATGCGGGCTATGTTTGTCCAAGCCATTTCGTTCCTTTAGCCACACCGGGCATTGTGTGGAAGGGTTTTAAATGGATGTTCAATTCAAAAAGTCCGTTTTATGTTCAACCCTCACTGAATAGCCACCTTATTGACTGGGGAGTGAAATTTATGCGCAGCGCCAATAATACACATGTTAGTACTTCGGCCATCCCTTTACGGGATATTGCCTTATTGAGCCAGAAAGAGTATGAGAACTGGGCAGCCATACCAGGCTTTGATTTCGCTTATGAACATAAAGGGCTGCTTGAGATATTTCAAACGGAAGCGGCGGCGGAACACGCACATGATATTGTAGAAAAAGCGAAACGGCTTAACCTGGAAACCATTTTGCTAAACGCCCAGGAACTACAGCAACTCGAACCCCACACAAAAATCAATGCATTGGGGGCTATTCTTTTTAAATGCGATGCCCACCTGTACCCCCAAAAGTTAATGCATGGACTGCTTGCTATACTCGAAAAAAATGGAGTGCAACTGGTAAGGGGAGCACCGGCTATGGGTTTTGAAAAAACCGGGTCGGCAATAAAGAAGGTGATTACCCCGTCCGGCGACTTCGACGCAGATAAAGTGGTCATAGCCACAGGTGCCTGGAGCCGTGAAATTGCGGCTATGCTAAATACAAAACTTCCCCTGGTGCCCGGAAGGGGTTATTCTGTTACCTTAGCGGGTTCGCCCTACCGGTTAAATCACCCGGCTGTGCTGGTGGAAGGGAGGGTGGCGATAACGCCTATGGATGGGAATAAGATGCGGTTTGGGGGAACGATGGAAGTGGTGCCTGTAAGCCAGCCACCACGTTATAACCGGGTGCAGGGTATATTGAGCGCCGTAAAAAAAGTTTTCCCCGAATTTGATATCCCAATGCCCGCACAAGACCAAATGTGGTATGGGTACCGTCCCTGTTCGGCTGATGGGCTGCCATATATCGGTAAAATAAAAAACTTTAACAATGTAATAATTGCCACCGGCCACGCTATGCTGGGACTCAGCCTGGGAGCTGGCACAGGTAAACTCGTAAGTGAGTTGGTGAACGATGAAAAAGGCAGCATTGACCTGAAACCATTTGCCGTAGAGCGGTTTGGTTAATCCTTTTTTTGACCGGTGACACATTTCCCCGAACAACGAGGTAGAACTACCTGTCTTCCACATTTATTCTTAATTATTCACATTTTAACCTTCCGCTTTTTTTGAAATTAATATGGCAAGAGAATTGCACTATATTTTATTAAATATAGGGAAGATGGTGAAGGAAAGGGAACATACATCCAGTATTAAAACCGTGCTGAAGGTAGACCATTGCATTGAGGAAGTAAAAAGCAGTATGGGGGAGATACTGGATCAGGGGAAGGGTAATTCCCAAACATATTACAAAAACATATCGTCGAATTCCTATTTATTCGGCTGGATAAAGTCTTTTTGCATTGTGATGATTTCCGTTAAGCTTATCCCGGAATCAAAAGAAACCACCATAATTAATATTGAAGCAACGAAGCCCGATAACGGATCGGCAACCGGCGACAATGTACAGGACGCGTTTTATGATTTCCTGGGGATCGTAAAAAATACTTTCTCTGATAAACCTTTACCCGCACTGGTATGGGAAAAGAATAATGACAATGGCGGTATATGGGGATTCCTGTTTTTGATGTTGCTTGCGGCTTTTTTGATTTGGGTTTATTTCATTGGAAAATAATCGAAACCGAAATAACTCAGCATTGATCTTTACATTACCCTAAAATTGGTCGGTTCACTGTTTGTCTTCAAACGCTTCTGGCTTTTAATTTTGCCGGCTTTGCACTCTCCCCCGATTCTCATCATCATGGCTTTGATCTTCGGCGTACTATTGCCGGAAGTTGAGGCGTTACAGCATTTTTCCGTTAATGATTTGTCTTATTGTGGCCAGGTGTGATAATAATACGATAGGAACTACAACGGCTGGCAGCCAGTTAAAGGGGAAGTATAAAACCGCAATATCAGGTTGGTCGAATGCAAACTGTTGAAACGGAAATGGCGCAGACAAAACAGCATTCACTACAATGTTGATGAGCAGCGCCAGGCAAATGAAATTCCAAAGCAAAATAAGGC
>DASUFG010000435.1:0-2062 GCA_036274715.1 Agriterribacter sp. | reverse complement strand
TTCTGCTTTTCGCTTGCATACGAGTACAGGATATCTAACCTCTCCGACTATGCATGGATAACCTGGATATTGTGTTTTATTGCGGATGATCTTACCTATTACTGGTTTCATAGAATAAGTCACCAGGTGCGGTTTTTGTGGGCATCCCATATGGTACACCATTCTGCTGAGCACCTTTCCCTTTCGGCCGCCTTTCGCCAACCATGGACCAGCCATATCAGCGGCACTTTTCTTTTTTGGATATGGATGCCTTTTCTGGGTTTCACGCCCGCCATGGTTATTTTTATGAAATCGGTAAATGTGATTTACCAGTTTGGACTTCACACAGAAATGATCAGGCGGTTACCCGGGTGGATCGAATTCATTTTCAACACACCTGCCCATCACCGGGTGCATCATGCCAGTAACCTGGAATATCTCGATAAAAACCATGGCGGTGTTTTGATTATCTGGGACCGGCTCTTTGGAACCTACCAGCCTGAAATAAAAAAACCAATCTATGGCCTTACAAAAAATATACCCTCTCAAAATCCTATCGTAATCACATTCTATGAGTGGCGGAAAATATACAAAGACCTCAGCAGTGCTAAAGGCTGGCGGGAGTGCTTTCATTATTTGTTTAACGTTCCAGGCTGGTCGGTAAAAACTTTGAGTAACAACGGTCGGTTGTCTTTGTTTAATTGTACGAAAGCAGGAAAAACCAACGATCCAGGTTGTAAGAAATGCAAAGGCTGCACTTTTGTGGGTAAGGATTTGGATTCGTTGAATACGGCACCATCCCATTTGCAGTTGAACACTCCCGGCTCCGGGGTACAATCTAACTTCTCCCGCGATTAACTTTTAGCTGATAAAGCATTTATTTTGCCCCGATAAAAAAAGACCTGCATGGTATCACCCCCGTTGTAAGCCTTTTAAAAATTAGCAGCCATAACAATAAAAAGAAAAAGGAAACCAGGAAAATAAAAAGAATAATTGGGGTGTTTTCGCCTCAATTGCTTTCAAACGGAATGGATATGCCAGGGAAAATAACTCCATAATAAGTGCTTAATAAAGACGGTGAGAACAAGTTGTTACACCTCTTTCTTCGTTCCCGAACCGGGCATCATAATTGAAGAACAATATAGGTAGCCTCAGGAAAAATGAGGGATATAAATATTTAATTATCTAAATCACAAATGATATGAGTACGCATGTATCAACATCAAAACCTTCCGGTATGGGCTTCGGCGAGCAACTCATTTCCCTCCTTGCTGGTTCATTACTTGTTGTTAATGCTTTTGAAAAAAAGTCTTTTAGTTTCACTAAAGCGGCAGTGGGTGTTTTTCTGCTGCATAGGGGGATAACCGGGCATGGTCCGTTACATAGTTTGGTGGCTAAAGCAGATCATGCATTATCACCAAGGAACATCAATATCAAATCTTCTGTTATTGTAAAAAAGCCACGTCGCGAGGTATATGCTTTTTGGCGTAAGCTGTCCAATTTACCGCTATTTATGAAGCATCTTGAAAGTGTAAAAGAAATTGATCATAAGCATTCATATTGGAAATCGAATGTGCCTGGGGGCTTAGGAACGGTGGAATGGGAGGCTGAAATTGTACAGGAGGATGAGGATAGTAGCCTTGGCTGGAAGAGTGTACCAGGGGCCAGGATTGAAAATGCGGGCAAAATAAAATTTAACATAGCCGGCGAGAATGCTACCGAAATTGACGTGCTTTTCTCTTATAGAGCGCCCTTGGGCAAAGCCGGTGAAACTCTTGCAAAATGGCTAACCCCCGCTTTTGAAGATATGATACAGCGTGATATAGACGATTTTAAAAGATATATTGAAGCAAAGGAAACTGTTCCCGGTAGCTAAAATACTCGTCTCCAGTTCAATTTTAGAAGCCTTCCTTTTGCGTGTCCTGGTCCAGTGTATAATATTTACAAACCCAAACCCGGCGAGGAACCGGGAGCGATTTGTGCCGTTTTGTCCACATCCAAACTGGCGTGTGTTATTTGCACCCGTTTTCTTTTAACCTCTTATATAATGCCTGAAGGACCTACCATTGTAATTTTAAAAGAA
>DASUFG010000434.1:0-6776 GCA_036274715.1 Agriterribacter sp. | reverse complement strand
CATAGTTTGCCAAACTGTAACTGGGTTTTAACGCCGAATAACGACTGCGCCCCGGGGATGAGCGTGCCTTTTGATGCAAAACTGGTGTTGCCCAGCTCTATTTTTTTGATGATCTCATCCGTTTTGCCTGTGTATTCTAATTTTAGTTGGTTTTGAAAGTCGAATGTAGATTGGGTATTATAAGAAATAGGCAGTTTAACCTTATCACCGATGTTTGCAATCACGTTAAGATTAGCCGCCATGTCAAAGTCGAATCCACCATTCTTGCGGGCTCGTTCAGGCAGGGTGGGGTTTTTTATGTTTTGCCCTTGGTAACCCGCATTAACGCTAACATTCCCCTGGGGGCGGATATCAATTTTTCCTGTTCCGAACAGGCGGTTAAACAAATCGTCGGTAGCAGTAAGTTCAGGACGTAGCAAACTCCTGTTTAACAAACTGATTGTGTTGGCACGTTCCCTGAAATAAGCATTTTCCTGCTTTCTTGCCTGGATCCGGTTAAATTCTTCAAAAGTGAGCGATGTGGGTTTGCGATAATATTTGTTTCCTATTTTTTCGATGATATAGTATTTTTTTTCTTTCGGATCATAAACAATAGAGTCTGAAATATTGGCCGGGTCTTTAAGGTCAAAACCAACGGGCTGATTTGAAGATAGCTTATCGCCACGTCTATCGGTAATAGGATATTTTAGCGAATCTTGAAACGGGAGCGAGTCCTGAGATGCGGGTATGCTGTCTTTAAGCTGAGGTGTTTGGCTGTTGTGCATAGGAATGGCATATGCTGCTGTACGCAATGCTAATACTGCAGCAACACATACTATTGTACGAAGTATGTTCCAATATGGTAAAGCCAATTTTCCCTTCTTGTTTAGTAGGTAGAGTTTTTCTCAAATAAGCTGTAATGCTTTTTTAATTAAAGTTTCCAGGTTTTCAGCAGGGGGAGCGGATGCGGAGGCTTTTTTAACGGCAGTTTCTGCCATATTGCGGGCAATACCCAATGCCACCAGGGCATTTAACGCATCCTGCTCCAAAGTATTGTTTATGAGGGCAGAACCAACAGTATCAAAACTCGTTTTGCCCATTTTGTCTTTTAATTCCAGCACAATTCTTTCAGCCGATTTTCTTCCTATTCCTTTTATCTTTTCGAGGCGGAGCGTATCTCCCTGTACAATGGTTTGTGCCAGTTCATCGGGCTGCATGGCCGAAAGCATCATTCGTGCTGTGGAAGTACCAACCCCGTTTACGCTGATCAACTGGGTAAATATGCTTTTTTCGGCCATATCAAAAAAGCCATACAAAGTATGCCCATCCTCTTTAATATGAAGCCAGGTATATAAAGATCCTTTTTCGAGCGACTGTATTTTTGAGTACGTATTCAGACTGATCTGTACTTCATAGCCCACCCCATTTACGTCCACGTGTACTAATGAAGGCGACTTATATACAAACTTGCCGGTTACAAAAGCTATCATTTCTTGTTTAAAAAGGGCAAAGATAAAGGAATGAAGTTGCCGGGGGAGTGTTAATTGCCATTTGCACTTCCGGCTACGCCCAAATATCTTCTCCCTGGCATACCTAAAGATGATTAAGTGCTGTGCCCCGCAATTTTTGCGCCGGAACGGTCGGGAGAGATGAAGTAGGGGTATCTGTTTTTCGTCAATACCTTCCGTGCGTCATTTTTTACGGCATAATTTAACGATAAAAGAAGTATTTGAAGTTTTGGTTTATCACGATAATTGTATTTTCGTGCCCAATTTTGAAAATCAATCAAACATGAGTTCAAAAATTACTGCCGCTATTACTGCTGTGGGTGGTTATGTGCCGGAGTACCGTTTAACCAATGCAGAGTTGGAAAAAATGGTGGATACCAATGATGAATGGATACGTACACGCACAGGTATAACGGAAAGGAGGATATTAAAAGGCAAAGACCTTGGTACTTCCGACATGGTGGTACCAGCAGTGCAGGAAATACTTGATAAAAGAAAAATAGGCGCCGAAGAGATAGACTGTTTAATCGTGGGCACGGTTACTCCTGATACGATATTTCCTTCAACTGCTAATATTGCTTGTTACAAACTGGGTGCAGTTAATGCATGGGGCTTTGACCTGGCTGCGGCCTGTTCGGGGTTTTTGTATGCGCTTACAACGGGGGCGGCATTAATTGAGAGCGGACGCTACAAGAAAGTAGTAGTGGCGGGCGCTGATAAAATGAGCGCCATTGTTGATTATAGTGACCGTACCACCTGCATTATTTTTGGGGATGGAGCCGGCGCAGTGTTGCTGGAGCCGAATAAGGAAGGATATGGCGTATTAGACAGCATTTTGAAAAGTGATGGTGCCGGTGGGCATCACCTGCACATGAAGGCCGGTGGTTCTCTAAGGCCTGCATCCATTGAAACGGTTACCAATAAAGAACATTTTATTTACCAGGAAGGGCAACCTGTATTTAAACACGCAGTAAGAGATATGGCTGATGTGAGTTATGAATTAATGCAACGCAACCAGCTAACGGCCGATGACATTGCCTGGTTGGTTCCGCACCAGGCTAATAAACGCATCATTGACGCTACAGCCAACCGGATGGATCTTCCCCACGAAAAAGTAATGCTGAACATCGAACGTTTTGGTAATACTACGGCCGGCACTATTCCGCTTTGTTTATGGGAATGGCAGGATCGTCTAAGAAAAGGAGATAATATTGTACTGGCGGCGTTTGGTGGTGGTTTTACCTGGGGTTCCACATTAATTAAATGGTTGGGGACTTAAAGTGTAGTTGTTGATTGATGGGAAAATTTTGATATTCGTTTCAGTGAAATACGCATGATTATTAAGCCGGCTGTTCATTAAAGCTCTTCTTAATCTTTTCAATAAGATCTATTTCAACTATCTTTTGTGCCATCAGGATCATATTTTTAAAAGAAGGTCCATGCGAAATGCCATGACCAATGATTACAGGTTTATTAACCCCTAAAACGGGAACCCCACCATATTGCTCAAACTCAAAGCGGTCAAAATATTCATCGTGTATGCTACGCCGTTTTATAATATCATAAACACTTTCCGCCATCTTGAGCATTACATTACCGGTGAACCCTTCACAAACGATCACGTCTGCTTTGTCCAAAAAAACATCACGGCCTTCAATATTCCCAACAAACTGTATTAAAGAATTATCCTTGAGCAACGGATATGTAGCCTGTGCCAGTATATTTCCTTTCCCTTCTTCCTCGCCAATATTCAATAAACCCACTTTAGGATTTTCAATACTCCACACATGTTGTACGAATAAAGAACCAAGAATGGCAAACTGGTTAAGGTTTTCAGGTTTGCAATCGGCATTGATACCAGCATCCAGCAATAAACCTAACCTTCCATTTTCTCTTGGCATATAAGCGCCAATAGTAGGACGGCTAACCCCATTAATAGGTTTGATACTGTATATGGCCCCCACGAGCATGGCGCCTGTATTGCCTGCGCCGATAATCGCATCTGCTTTTCCTGAGGCTAATAAATGAAATCCAATAGCAATAGAGGAGTGCTGCTTTTCTTTAAGCGCTTTTGTGGGATGTTCATGCATATCAATAACCTGCGAGGCATGAACAATGGTATAAGAGCCTGGTGGCAGTTGGTATTGTTGGATAAGAGGCTGCAACTGAAGTTCATCGCCGATCAGAAGCAGGTGTGCAGGAGCGGTTGCCCCGGATAGATATTCAGAAACTCCTTTTACGGCTTCCAAAGGGGCGAAATCGCCACCCATCATGTCTAAGGCAATGTTCATGCAGCAAATTTGAAGAAAATCTTAAAAATACAAATCCCAAGTCCAAATAAAAACTTATTATCCGGAATTGGGAACCGTACTTAAAAGGTACAGGAATTATTTGATAGGAGATTGCTCTACTACTACTTTCCCTTTATAATAAAGTTTTCCTTCACTTACGTGCGCACGATGACGTACATGCGTTTCGCCTGTAGCGCTATCTTTACTTAATGTCACTGTCTGGGCAACATAGTGTGTTCTTCTTTTAGCACTGCGTTGCTGAGAGTGCCTCCGTTTTGGATTGGGCATAACACCAAATTTTAATTGTTTCTGAATTTATCCAGATCTTTCCAGATCGGATTTTCATTTTCTGTATCGGGTTCGTTTAATTTTCTGAGCATATCCAGCGCTTCCTGGTTACATTTCGAACTCCCGTCCGTATTTTCACCACAGGTGCGTTGCAATGGGATACTCAGATTAATAAATTCATAAATCCAGCCTGCTACACTTATATGACTTTCTGTTCTCGAAATATAGTACACATCGGGGTCTTCTTCATCGGCATTCATCTCTTCCGGATTGTCCGTCATTTTTACCAATACTTCAAAATCATCCCACAGGATTTTTTCCAAAGTATTGCCGCATAAGTCGCATACCAGGTTCACCGTTCCCCCAATCTCAAATTTTAACATGAGAAAGGAAGATGTTTTATCCAGGATCAGTTTTACAGTTACATGCGTATCCGTAAAATCCTGGGGTTGGTGATCTGCAAAGAACTTATCATCTATCTCGTAAACATACTCATGTTTGCCCGGCTTCAGCCCTACAAAAGCAATCTCATATTCATGCCGGTTTGCCATGCTTTTTGTTTTAAGGTTTGCAAAGGTAATAAAATCAAGTGAAATAATGCAATCATATATCTTGTTGGCAACCAAAATGTATGGATACGTGTAATGTGTTGATATAAAGCAGATTGCGAATTTGTTTTTGTGTAATGTTAAGTACTGGAGATAATTATGCATTTGACGGTCATTACAGCCTGGTTTCAATGAAAAAATTAAGCGAATTGCCTTTCCCGCAGCTATTGTAGATTTGCATTTTTGAACTATGAGTATGAGTAATTTTAGAGCTTTTTTGCCAAGCATTTTACTTTTTCTGTTCCTCAATGTTTTGTTTGCTTTTTTTCAAACCTGGCTTATTCGATATGGCTTTAGCGTCCATGTGCTGTTGTGGGGGAATGTATTGTTATTCAGCTTAAGTATAATTTCGTTTTTTTTTCAGCATCGGGCGGTAAAAGCATCGGCGCCGCAGTTGCTTGTCCGTTATTTTTACCTTTCTTTTCTGATAAAATTTATGCTCGTTGCCGTAATGGCCTTAGTGTACGTAAAAACGGCGGATGAAGTAAACCGAATGTCGGTAATAGCGTGTATGGTATTGTATCTGGTGTATACATTTATTGAAACAAGCATCCTGCTCAAATCTGGCAAGCAAAAAAATGCGTAAGAAACAGGAAGCTCCTTTTAGTACCCTCGAGTCTTTTTTACCCGATGGCACCTATGAACTGGTTATGCAATATCTCCAGCATTACAAAGTGCATCTTACCATTACTAAGGAAAGAAAAAGTGTGTTGGGCGACTACAGGTTTGCTGTACAGGGTAAGAATCATCGCATCAGCGTGAATGGCAACCTGAACGCGTTTGCTTTTTTGATTACTTTATTACACGAGCTGGCTCATCTTGTTGCCTTTGTAAGATTTGGTAACCGGATTGCTTCTCATGGAAAGGAATGGAAACTGGTATACGGAGAGATATTACAGCAGTTTCTTTCACTTCATATTTTCCCGGAAGATATAGCGATGCAGGTAAAAATTACCATGCGCAGTCCAGCTGCAGGAAGTTGTGCGGAAGATGGTTTAATAAGGGTATTGAGAAAATATGATCAAAGAAAGGACCCGAAAAGACTCGTGGAAGAAATAGAGCATGGGGCATCATTCTGCACAGATGATGGAAGGGTGTTTAAGAGGGGAGACCAATTACGGAAACGGATTAAATGCCGTGAAATAAAAACAGGCAGAACATACCTGTTCAGCCCGGTGTATGAAGTAACACCTGTTGCGAAATGATTTTTCAAGCGCTTCTCTGTTATTGCTTCTTGAGTATTATAGTATATTTTCCTGGAAGTGTTCCCGCCAGTTCATAGGAGAGCTTCAGGGTAGTGGCATTAACCTCAACAAGACTGAAACTCAACTGATCTCCGGCTGCCGGTGTAAACTTTAGCAATGTTTCATTCTCAACCAAAGCCCAGCCACCGTTTCCTGCCGTAGTGGGGTCACACACTACAGCACCTTCATCAATGGTATAGCTATCGTTTGATAAAAGCTTAAAAATATTGTCTTTTAAGCATACGATTTGAGGTACAGGTAGGTTGATAACGCTGGTACCACCTGGCTCCAGTACATCCGATACCATCCATGTGTTTATTAAAAGTTCTTTTTTTGTTGGCTCTTTTGGTTCTCCCAGGTTTCCTTTTTGACAGGACCCAAAAAAGAAGACTAAAGCAAAAAAGAAAAGCATAGTATGTTTCCTAAAAGAAATGCTGTTCCTCATAATTAAACCCGCATAAGATGATGATAAGTGCCTTATAAAAATATTACAAATACCTGATAGATCAAAGGTAGGGAGTTGAATCAACTCAATAGAGCCATAACGCCGTA
Organism: Agriterribacter sp.; assembly: GCA_036274715.1. Lineage (GTDB taxonomy): Bacteria > Bacteroidota > Bacteroidia > Chitinophagales > Chitinophagaceae > Agriterribacter. Next base: position 306 of record DASUFG010000434.1, on the reverse strand, counting down.
CAAAATAAAATAGCTGATGATAACAGCAGCAAAGAAAAGTCTATCAGCATTTTTCATAGTTGGGCATTAGTATGAGTTTTGTTAACGAAAATCCGGGCTCAATGTTGCCCGGACAAGTAAGATTTTTGTTTATTTTAATGAAACCGATTAGTCGGGTTCCCTGCTCTCTCAAAGTGGCTCTCGCAACTCTTTGTATAAAATGAAAAAGCGAGGCTCAGCCAAATTTACCTGATCAGGGTAGTGGTTCCTCCTGTTTTCCGCTTTGGGTCACCCGGAGTAATTTTTGTTGATAATTTGGATCAGTTG
>DASUFG010000433.1:0-4775 GCA_036274715.1 Agriterribacter sp. | reverse complement strand
ACTCCTTTTGCATTTTCGATGGCAGAAACAAAGGTATTATTCAGCGAGTCGAGTTTCATATCCTCTATGCTGTGCATTAACCACGACCAGCTTGCATCGGAACGGGCCTCCAATTCGTCGTAAATAACAATGATCCCGGGTTTAAGCAGCACGATATGCCTGTAAAACTTGTTGAGCCCGTAATCTTCTTTTGTTTGGTTACTTTGATAGGCATTGGAAGCATCTCCTTTCATGTACGCCAATTGTGTTCCCTGCAAAAACCGGCTGAAATTACCATAGGCGTCTACACTGTAAGGTTGGCCTTCGCCATTGATCAATATTCCATTCTGGCTTTTGGTATGTTTGCTCCAGCCCAGGCGGTGCGGATCATCCATCGCTACTTTATAACCGGTACGATAAAATAAGCGCTTACCGCCACATAAGATATTAAAAGTATTCTGGTCGGCAAGTATATGACCATATGCGCCAAAAGGGCTCGACCGCATGGTAACCATAATATCGTTTTTCGTATGAGCAGGGTCGGTATGCAGGGAAGCGACTCCCACCTCTTTTGATAAATATGCCATCGGAAAATAAAGGGTATCCAACGGGGAAGGCATTTGCAGTTTTTCGGCATTTACCAGCCTGAACCATCGCATGAGCGGCTCGTGCGACAAATCCATTTTTTTATATTCCCGCATTTTTGCGGCATACCAACTGTATTTAGGATTTTGAGTAAGCCTGGCCATGACATCTGCATAAGCTGCATAGGAAGCCGGAGGCTCAAACAATTCTTCTGTGTTGTCGCCATATCCATCAGCAGACGAGCCGGGTGGGACTTGATATATTAACCAATCAGCCTGCGTTTGATACCATGGATGTGCCTGGATAAAATCAAATCCCGTGTAATATTTGATCTTGCCGGGTATATCGGTTAATACCTCCATGTTCATCTGGAAATAAGAGGCGCCTTCCGCCCATCCTCCATCTACTCCACCCAATATGGGAGCTCGTGCTAAAAATAGTTCATATGCGTAGGATAACCATGTTGCCGCACCAGGTTCATGATGATAAAGGGCCAGGGATGTTTTGAAAAATTCGTTCAGCAGCAACTGCCATACATGCCCGCTTAATACTTTGGATTCAATATTGTTTACCCAGCTATTGTAAAATTTACCTGCTCTTGTTTTGATAGCTTGTAACAATACAGCTTTTTGGGCTGTACTTAATTGATCGAAATAAGTGTCAAAAACAAGAGCCATGTTATACATGCAGATACCGTCCATGAAATCGCTGGATCCCGACATTCCTTCGGGATCCCATGTAGCCAGTTCCATGGCTATGTCAATGGCTTTGGGTATGTACTTTTCGTTGCCTGTAAGCAGGTAAGCCTGGCAAAGTGACAATACCATCTGGTGCACGCGGTTACCTAACCGAACTATTGCATCCTGGTTAATTTTTTTATCCTGCCTGGCAGTAGCACCTTTTGCAGCAGGTTTTGCATCTGCCTCCGTGAGTGTTTTTTGGGGTATCACTTTTTCCGCATCTGCTATAATCACCAGTGCATCTGCTTTTGTGGATAGTTGAGTAATGTTCTCATGCGGGTTGTTGAGCAGTATTCTCGGATGTGCTTCAGGGATTTTTGATAAGAAGCGGGCAGGCGGGGGCGATACCATGGGTAGTGCATCCGCAGCAATAATAAAATATTGGGCCGGGGACCAGGGTTGATCTGAAACCCGGTAACGCCAGAACCATTTACCTTCCTTTAATTTCTGATGCGGGTTAAAAATGGCACCATGTAATGCTGTTGCGGTAATGGTTGATGTTCCCGGAAAGTCAACATCCTGTGAAAGTTGAACATCATACCTTACCTGTTTGCCCTTTTGGTAAGGCCACCTTAGAATTGGAGCATTAAACCGAACCGTAACTCCATTACCCGGCACAGCCTCTTCAAGAAACATGGTATAAATCGCTTTTTTTTGAGCATAGCATACACTCACGCAAAAAAAAGCTACAGCAAAAAGGCAATATATCTTTTTCAATATTTCCATTTCTACATTATGCTATTTTATTTTGATACTGCTTTGAATATAATTTCTCGCCATCTACACTATAATGTGTGAACACGATAGTGACCATGCCTTGCTCCCGTTTCACTTCCACACCAAGGAAGCCACCCGTAATGTTCAGGTAATGGTGTTCCGGCAAAACATCCTCTTTTTTCCAGCCACCGGCATGCTCATTACTTGCCGGTCCACAACTGAATTCCATTAAACCGGTTGGCCCGTCCTGGGAAACATATTGCCAATGCCTGTCGCCGCAAACGATAAACACATTTTTATGACCAGCCATGAATTTTCGAATGACTGCTCCTTCATAAGCAAAACCAGCGTTAGCATGGTTATCCATTTTTTGGGGACGATCAGGACCAATTATGGGTGTTGCGCTGATCAAAACCCGGTACGTAGCATCAGAAGCGTGGAGGGTTCGTTGAAACCAATCCATTTGTTCCCTGCCCCAGATGGTTTTACCGGGTCCGTCTTGCATGTCATTACCCGTTCTGAATTCCCTTCCCTCCATTAACCATACCTGCAGGTCTTTGCCCCACCGAACGGTGCGGTAAGGACGATCTCCCGAGGGTACCTGTTGCTTAAATACCTGCACACCCTGTTCGAAAGTAAACTCACCCATGAACTTATTGACCGACTGCGGATAGCAATCATTCATCCAGGTATCGTGATCATCTTTCATAAAATAACAAGGCACCTGCCGGTAATAATCCACGCAGTTGGGTAGTCCAAACATCCTTTGCCAATGCCAGTAGGCAAGGGGCAGTGTTTTTGCTTTATAGTCGTAATAAATTACATCGCCTGTATGCACCATAAAATCCGGGTTCAGTGCCTGCATGTGTTTGTATATTTTGAAGCCGCCACCGTTGGGATCGTCCTGGTCATCATACTCGTGGCAGGTAGTAACCATAAACTGAACATGTTGGGGAATATCTGCAGTTACCGTTGTTTTAAATTGCCCTGAAATGGATGCCGATGGATTTTTTCCCTGTATCGGTTTTGCTTCCACCCTTATTTCGTACGCGGTACCCGGCTGTAATTCCTGCAGTTTGACCTGGGTTGAAAAATCGGTTGTTCCATCTACCTTCTGCCAATTGGTTTCACTCCATCCCGAACTTCCCTTTTCCCTGAACAAAACCCTTACCTCACCCGGCGCACCAGGAACTGCCCCTTCAATATTGGCAACGGTATATCCATCCGGGTAAATCACTTTTACCTCACGGTTAGGCCTATCCTGTTTGTATTTCTCCTTAAAATACTGAAACGGATGCCAGGTTCGATCTGCCTCATCGAGGTACAATACGGTGGGAATTTGTGCCGGCTTACCAACCCGTATGGCATCACGGGTAACGCGGGCCCAGATAATAGCTTCAGTTGCTGAGATTTCTCCAATTTTTATTCCTGTTGAAAAAAATGGACCATCAACTCCCTCCAATTCCTGTATCTTGTTAATGACGGGCAAAAGTCCTCCCACACCCAACGACGCCTGGAAAATAAATTTTCTTCTTTTCATACTTTCTGTGTTTTAAGCTTCAACCCATTTGGTTGTTGCGCAAATAGGAAGATTTTATTTATTGTTGGCTAGCTGTGGTTACCGCAAAATTCAGAATACCGGTTTTTGCGGGCATGAATTTCTGACGATAATAGATGGGCTTATTATTTCTCCCGTGACTTCCCCTTTTTTCTGCTCTTTTTTTATGATTTTCAGTAAAAGGGTTATTGATCTGGTTGCGATTTCGTGAATGGGTTGGGCGGCAACAGTAATAGAAGGTGTAAACAACCGGAATAAATCATTGTCGTCAAAGCATACTACAGCCATATCAGCAGGAATTTTCAAATTGCTTCTTTGCAAGGCCTCTATACCGAATACCCCAAGATAGTTGGTGGCAAAAAACAGGGCTTCAAGTCCCTTATTTTTCAATATATACTTCCTGATGTTTTCAATGATGTTTTCACCCGCATCATCAAATGGAACTTTCAGTATGGTTTCTGCCTGTGTTTTAATTTTTGCATCAGCCAAAGCATCCCTGTATCCTCTTTCCCTGTCCACCATCATCGACATTTCGCTGGCCAGGGAAATGAACCCGGTTTTTGAGTATCCCTTGCTTATTAAATGCTGGGTTAAATCGTAGGCGCCGCGGTAATTATCAAGTATTACGTAATTAGATTCAATGTCCGGGATCAGCCTGTCCATTAAAACAAACGGGATGTTTTCCTTCTTTAATGTTTCAATTTCATCTTTCAGTTCTTTCGTAGCTGTTATGATAAACCCGTCTACCGAACTGTTCTTCATTTTATTGATGAGGGATTTCGCCCTTTCGTCATCATTTTCTGTGCTGCTGAAGAATACATTGTATCCATTTCTATGCGCTTCGATCTCAATGATTTTAGCAATATTTCCAAAAAAATAGTTGCCGATATCTTCTACGATCAGTCCTATTGTTTTCGATTTTCCTGTTCTCAGCATTCTTGCGGCGCTATTGGGGTTATAACCTTTTTTTTTGATCAGTTCGTTTACCTTATTTACCGTAGCGGGGCTGATATTCTTCTCATCGCTCTTTCCATTAATAACAAACGAAACCGTGGTGATAGATAGGTTCAGCTCACGTGCTATATCCTTTATCGACACTTTTTTTGCATGATTAATCATTTATATAATATTTGAAAGGTTAGCAATAAATACCTGCCGGCGCCCTCCCGGGGCGCCATTGAAACATATTTGGTTAT
>DASUFG010000432.1:0-5217 GCA_036274715.1 Agriterribacter sp. | reverse complement strand
CGGTAATCGCTACGCCACCAGCACCAGGCGATCATATGCCAATTGTAGGCATAAAAGATCAAGCCAATAGGCTCCACTTCCCGCGCACTCACTTCATCTTTGTTATTCTGGTATTCAATAGTAAGAATGGTACGGGAGGCTATGGCATGCTGGATACCGGACAGGTAGGCGAAGTTATTTCCACCAAAGGAGCATTGTAAAGTTTTAATCTGGGATTGCAATTGTTCCACCTGGTCTTTTTGATTACCACGCAACACGGATTTTACTTTGGTTAGGGCTGTTTCGTAATGTTTTTGAATAGACAGGTCGGAAAAGCGGTTTACCATGCTTTCTATCAATATCAACGCATTGGCTTCGTCGTTGGTAAACGATACCGGAGGTAAAAAATAGCCCTGGACAATAAAATAGCCACGACCGGTTTCAAAGCTTACCGGTATGCCTATTTCCGACAGGGCTTTTACATCGCGGTATACTGTGCGGATGCTGATGGAATATTTTTCGGCGATGCGCTCAGCCGTAACGAATTTCTTTGATTGCAGGAGGGTTAAAATACCCATCAGTCGATCGACCCGGTTCACTTTTATATTTTAGGTGTTAAAATTAAGCACAAATTGTGCCGGCACAAGCTGCCGTTTTCGGGGACTTAACCTAAAATCCCTCCAGGGTAAAACATCGCTTTAAATATTTTCCCCTGTATTGCTATAAAGTTTGAATATTTTTCATAAATAAATCAAAAACATTTCCCGTATCGTAATAATTTTCACTATTTTTGGCGAAATTTTTAAACCTAATAGATTAAATAGATTACTTATGTGTGGCATAGTTGGCGTGTTCGATTGTAAAACCGGCACAGAATCGCTCAGACCCAAGCTTCTTAAAATGTCGAAAAAGATCAGGCATCGTGGTCCTGACTGGTCTGGTATTTACAGCGATGATAATATTGTACTGGCGCACGAACGTTTAGCCGTTGTTGATCCTCAATCGGGCAGGCAGCCCTTGTACGCAAAAGACATGACCCTGGTGCTTGCGGTAAATGGCGAAATCTACAATCACCAGGAAATCCGGAAATCTTTTCCTGATTATAATTTCCTTACCCAGTCCGACTGCGAAGTGATACTGGCATTATACCAGCAAAAAGGGATCAACTTCCTGGAAGACCTGAATGGTATTTTTGCATTCGCGTTATATGACAAATCAGACGGGTCGTATTTCATTGCGCGGGATCACATTGGTGTTATCCCGTTATATATGGGCTGGGACGAATGGGGTAATTTTTATGTAGCCTCCGAATTAAAAGCACTAGAGGGCGTTTGCAACAATATCAAAGAGTTTTTACCCGGCCATTACCTGCATAGTAAAGATGGCGGTTATGAGTTGAAACGTTGGTACAGGAGAGATTGGGAAAAATATGAAAATGTAAAGGACAATGTTTCTGATATCGCCGTTTTACGTAAGGCGCTTGAGGAAGCCGTGCATCGCCAGTTGATGTCAGACGTTCCTTATGGCGTTTTATTATCTGGCGGACTAGACTCTTCTATTATCGCAGCAGTAACCAAAAAGTTTGCCGCAAAAAGAATTGAATCGGGCGATACCCAGGCTGCCTGGTATCCCCAGTTGCATTCATTTGCCGTGGGACTAAAAGGATCACCCGACCTGGCTGCGGCACAAAAAGCCGCCGAGCATATCGGCACCGTGCATCATGAAATTCATTTTACCATTCAGGAGGGACTGGATGCAATCAGGGATGTAATCTATCACCTGGAAACTTACGATGTTACTACTATCCGTGCATCTACCCCCATGTACCTGATGGCAAGAATCATTAAGTCCATGGGAATCAAAATGGTATTGTCGGGCGAAGGTTCGGATGAGTTATTTGGTGGCTACCTGTATTTCCATAAAGCACCCAACCCAGAAGCGTTTCACGAAGAAACTGTACGTAAATTAAGTAAGTTGCATTTATACGATTGCTTGCGCGCCAATAAATCGTTGGCGGCCTGGGGCATCGAGGGCCGGGTTCCATTCCTGGATAAAGAATTCATGGATGTAGCCATGCGTTTAAATCCTGCCGATAAAATGGCTAAAGACGGAAAAATGGAAAAATGGATATTGCGTAAGGCTTTTGAAGATTACTTACCGGAAAGCATTGCCTGGAGGCAGAAGGAGCAGTTTTCGGATGGTGTGGGCTATAGCTGGATTGATACGCTTAAAACAGTGGCCATCCTCAAGGTTACAGATGAGCAGTTAGCGAATGCCAAATACCGCTTCCCGATCAACCCGCCCATGTCGAAAGAAGAATATCACTACCGTTCTATATTCAGCGAACATTTCCCTTCCGACCCGGCGGCAGCCTGCGTTCCATCGGTACCCTCCGTGGCCTGCAGTACGCCGGAAGCGCTTGCCTGGGATAAATCTTTCCAAAACCTCAACGACCCTTCGGGTCGTGCCGTAGCTAACGTGCACAATATGGGGTATGAGGAAAAAGTGTTAAGCTAGCGAACGTTAAAAATAAGCATTATAATAAAGGGTCAGTTGCTACTGATCCTTTATTGTTTTGGAGACGTCATCATCAAATAACATGAAGGAAATTTGCAGTACGTCGTGTGGTATAGGACTTCGTGTCTCAAAAAAGATACAGCTTTATTACACGCTCACATGAACGATATCTTCAAAATCCTTACCTTCATTTACCCTGTTTGGTGTTTACAATAAAAAAAACAATTTCTTGATCAATAGCATTTCAAAAAAAATTATGAAGAAATATTTTTCCGCATTGGTAGTCATTCTTTTTCTATGCCATGTATCGGTAGGACAAAGTTTTCCAGGGCCGGACAAAAGCCCGATGGATGCTGCTTATTATCCCAATAATTTTGCACACGACCGAAAACCGGGAGACAAAGCTCTTATTAAAGTGGTGTACAGCAGGCCTCAAAAAAACGGAAGAGAAATTTTTGGTAAGCTTGTTCCGTATGGCAAAGTCTGGCGAACCGGGGCCAATGAAGCCACCGAAATAAAATTTTACCAGGATGCAGACCTGGCGGGCAAGAAAGTAAAGGCCGGAACGTATTCACTTTTTACCATTCCCGATGAAAAAGAATGGACGATTATTTTAAGTAGTGACCTCGACTATTGGGGCGCCTATAGTTATAGCGATAAAAACGATGTGGTAAGAGTAACCGCCCCGGTATCGGAATTACCAGCTGCAGTGGAGAGCTTTGCCATTCAATTTGAAAATAAAGGAGAAAACAAGGGCGTAATGAAACTTGCCTGGGACAAAACCGTAGTTGAAGTGCCCTTCGGGTTTTAATGGCTGGAGCGTTCAAATACAGGCATCTACCAATCACTTACGCGTTTTTCATTTCGGCTAACAATGAATTGCTGTTGCAGCAAAGCATTGATGGAGGGTGGAACTACCTGATGTTACTCCGGCAATACCGGGCCATAGTGTAACCTTCTTCCGGTGGCCTTTAATCTATCCGGGTAAAGGACGTCGTAAGCGGTTTCATACCCTTCGTTAGACACTTCCGAGAGCACACGTTTTTCTTCGGCACGCCGCACCATATATATGACCAACCCTGCCAGGAAACCGGCTGCGACTGCAACAAGTAATTTATCGGCTGTTTTCATTAAGTTTTATTTTACACCGTATAAAAAATATTTTGACTAAATCTTTAAGGATCGCCAGGCTAAATTTTTAGTGGCTTTTACATTCTTCCCAATTCCTTCCCAAGGTTTCATCGCTACCACCCATCTCTTCCACATCAGCATTTCTACCTCCAAAGCTGTGCCGAAAATAATCTTAGATGTTAAGCGTAATTTTGAGACAGGAACAGCAATAAATTACAAAAAAATTCTCAATAAAAAAACCTTTATCTCTTTAACTGTGTTAATTTTCACATTTTAAATAATAATGAGAACCTTACTTCAACAGCTTTCAACAACACTCGAAGGCGAACTGTTTTACGATGACACAATAAGGACTTTATATGCAACCGATGCTTCAGCTTACCGTGAAATGCCACTGGGGGTGGCAATACCCAGGTCGGAGGCGGATATAAAAAAGCTGGTGGCTTTTGCCAATACCCACAACACTGCATTAATACCCCGAACTGCAGGCACGTCGCTTGCCGGGCAGGTGGTGGGCAGTGGCATTGTGGTAGACGTATCGAAATATTTTACAAAGATTATTGAACTCAATACCACAGAAAACTGGGTTCGCGTGCAGCCGGGTGTAATAAGGGACGAACTGAACTTTTTTTTGAAACCCCACGGTTTATTTTTCGGACCTGAAACTTCTACCGCCAACAGGGCTATGATCGGGGGCATGGTGGGCAACAATTCTTGTGGATCTAATTCTATCGTATACCGCAGCACGCGGGAGCATTTGATTGAAATAAAAGCCATTTTAAGCGATGGTTCGGAAGCACTGTTTAAAGCGCTCGATTTAGATGCCTTTCATGCAAAATGCGAACTGCCCACGTTGGAAGGAAAAATATATCACAGCATACGGCATTTACTCGGCAACTACGAAAACCAGGAAGAGATCAGGAAAGAGTTTCCTAAAAAAACAGTAGAAAGAAGAAATACCGGTTATGCCGTGGATATGCTGCTTGAAACAGCACCCTTTTCAGTGGGTGGCGATCATTTCAATTTCTGCAAGCTCATAGCGGGTTCCGAGGGCACATTGGCTTTTATTACAGAAATAAAATTGAACGTGGTTCCGTTGCCAAAAGAAGCGGGACTGCTTTGCGTGCATTTTAACACGATAGATGAATCGTTGCGGGCTAACCTGATCGGGCTTCAATACGGACCTTCGGCCAGCGAATTGATTGATCATTATATTCTCGAATGTACCAAAGACAATATTGAACAACGTAAAAACCGCTTTTTTGTACAGGGCGATCCCGGCGCCATACTGGTAATAGAATATACCCGCGATACCAGGGAAGAAATTACAGCCATTGCCCAAAAAGTGGAAACAGACATGCGTGCGGCTGGATTGGGATATTACTTTCCGTTATTGTTTGGAGAAGACACCAAAAAAATATGGACACTGCGCAAAGCAGGGCTGGGACTGTTGAGCAACCTGCCCGGTAATGAAAAAGCCGTTCCGGTAATTGAAGATACAGCCGTTGATGTAAATGATTTACCAGCTTATATCCGGGAGTTTAACGAAATACTCAAAAAATATAACCTGTATTCGGTGCATTATGCACA
>DASUFG010000431.1:0-2507 GCA_036274715.1 Agriterribacter sp. | reverse complement strand
GATGTTTTTACTGAGATGGATAAAGGCGCCGCAGTTATCGCGGTAAGGATCCCGCACTGTTAATACATCGCCCGGCTCAAACTGCAATTGGGAAAAGTCGCCGGTAAATGTGAGGTGCCCGGGACTGGTTTCAACTACGCTACCCGCCGCAAACGGCTTAAAAGAACTGTAGTGCATCGTTTCGTCCCCCGGTTTGAATACAATGGCATGGGACGAATTGTTTTTCCAACCTTCGCCATACCAGGTAAGCTTACCGTTATCAATCCAGTATTTTGAATCGGGATGAACCGCGGCTTCTATGGATTGAGATGAAGCGGAGACAATGCTGAGTTCCGACATGGTTGGCCGTTCATAGTCGAACTGAAGATTTTTGATATGGATATTTTCGCTGTTTAAGATCGCAAATGACACCATCTTACCATGCAGCACCACCAGTGTGTTATTTCCCTCTATTGTAAAATCCTTGAACCCATCCATCAAAAACGCAATGTGCTTTACCTTCGGTAAGGAATCATCTTCCGTGGAATTGGAAATATACAGTTCCCTTTTTTCCGAACCTTCAGTCCACAGGTCTATACGGCCACCGGGTAGCACCAGGGTGACGTTCTTTTTTGTTTTACAAAACGCGATGGCCTTTGTTACCGCAGCGCTGGCATTTTCAAAGCTGTTGGCCCTTACACCAAAATCGGCAAGCGCCACAATATTTTCATCCTGCCCATGCTTAAAATCAGTCATGATCACTGCAACATCCCTATTGTTTGCGCGGGTGAGCCCTACGTTACAGAAGAGGGATATAAAACCAGGAAATAACAAAAGAAAACCAATCATTCGGCTTATTTTATGGAACACAAAATTATTAAACCTGCTGGTTCCTGGCGGAATAAAACGGCTTCGGTCGATACTACACATGCTGATCAATGAGAATTTGATTGCCGTCGGGATCTACTATAAACAGACTCGCAGGCCCTGATGTTTTTTCATCCGCTTCCGATTGAAGCTTTATTCCTTTTGCTTTAAGCTGTTTTTGAATTGCCCTCACATCATCAAAGCCTTCCACTTTATTGGCGTTCTCATCCCAGCCGGGATTAAAGGTTAAAATATTTTTCTCAAACATGCCGTGAAAGAGACCGATAAGGGCGTTTTCATTTTTCATGATGAGGTAATTCATCCTGAGGTCGCCCCCAAACACTTTAAATCCAAGATTCTCATAAAATTGTTTGGAGGCGTTAATGTCTTTCACATTAAGGCTTACCGAAAATGCTCCCAGTTTCATATTGTAGTCTTTATTCGTGAATGTATTGGATGAGTTGCTGGTATATCTTTTCAAAAATCCGGGTATTGGCGATGCCACCGTTTTAAGTGTTGAGAATCCGGTACCGGCCAAGGCTAACCCGATTGTTGCCAGCCAGTTTCTCCTGTTTTGTATCATACACTTTATTTTAAGCTGTCGTGTTAAAGCATTTGGAATGCCAGGAATTTGCCGTAAAACCACGGAAACTCAAATGCTACACCAGGACGGAACTATTGAATGGTGCAAAGCCGAAAAAAAGCGATATCAAACCTATCGATTTCAACGGGCAGGAAAAAGTTTTTTTATGAATAGAGAATATATCGTGTGTTGAATGCCCTGGCTAATATAAAAAAGCGGGTCAAAACCCGCTCCATGTTTGAGGAAAATAGTTCCCCCGCGCATTCATATTTTCTCCCGCTTCGTTTGGTTGGCGTGTGCGGCAACGGTTGTGCCTAATGAGCAGTGGGATGGTGAACGCCTTCTGCAATTTCCTCCAGCATTTTTTTATTGAACGCTTCAAGGTCCTTCGGGCTACGGCTTGTTACCAGGCCATTGTCTACCACCACTTCTTTGTCCAGCCAAACTACGCCTGCATTTTTCAGATCGGTACTTATCGATTTAAATGAGGTCATTTCCCGGCCACCGAGCATACCGGTTTCAATTAACAACTGCGGTCCATGACAAATAGCTGCCACAGGCTTGGCTGCTTCAAGAAACGATTTGGCAAAGGTGATGCAATCCTCACTTCTTCTCATCAGGTCGGGATTAATCACACCGCCCGGAATAACCAGCGCGTCATAATCATCTGCATCGATGGCGTCGGGGTGGGCATCTACAGGTAGTTCAATACTCCAATTACCGTTTTTCCATCCTCTTACTTTTTCTTTTTGTGGAGACACAATATGCACTGTTGCACCGGCAGCTTCCAGTGCCTGTTTGGGACTGGTGAGTTCGGATTCTTCAAATCCATTTTCCGTTAATATGGCTACTTTTTTCCCTTTAAGATTTTTCATAATTGATACTTTTAAGTAATTAAAATAATTAGCCGTCCGGTGCTCCCGGTTAAATATCATTGCCCGAACATACCGTAAGGCAGGAAGATATACCCGGATGTATGCTATTTTCTTATTGTAGCGGCCTATTAATACCCTCCGGTGCATGTCTTTTTTACACGTTTTCAAAATGGTGTAGCCAACAAACTGTCATCCTCCCGCTG
>DASUFG010000430.1:0-6866 GCA_036274715.1 Agriterribacter sp. | reverse complement strand
GTTCATTTAACCTTTAGGGATATGCGCTATCCATTTGCGGGCATTTCGTTCTTGCAGAGTTAGGTTATTTCGTCAATTACGAAGACATAATAGCAAGGTGCTTATTTAATTGACCACGTTTCAACACACTTAAGCCAGTTTACACGAATAAATGCGATCCGGAGGTCCATCAGATGTATTAGCCTGCTTTATGCTTTATCATAATGCTTGCAGCGGCAAAATCATGAATTGCCCTTTTTTCGGGGTTAGTATTGATGGTTACAAATGATATCCATCCTAAAAATGATTTTGCAACATACCTCACAAGCGACCTGGCGAAGTCAATTCTGTTTTCGGGATTATGATATGATCTTACCCGGAGACCCTTGACATATTGTCCAACAGTACAGCCCAGGGAAATACAAAGTGGCTCATACATGGCCCAAAGACCCACGAATAAGCCAATTCTTATCCAGTCAGGAGGATCCTGGATGTTGTCCAATAGCGAGCCGGCTGCAAACATGATAGTGATGACCAGAACTACATCAATGAAGGCGGATTGAATTCTGTCAATGAGCATGGGATACTGAGTGGTGGGAGTCATGGTGTTTTTTTTAGAGATTAGCTTTAGAGAAAAATCTGTTAAAAAATCCGATTGCACATCCTACTATTTAGATTACCTGCGATGTACTTTTAAATTTGCAGGTTTTCAGAATCGGTAAGCTGATCTTTCGGAAGTATAGCCCAATATAACAATATTTTGACGTGCGCTATAATGATAGCTCAAATTTTTCTGCCGATGGGGAACGGGTTAGAGCATGGAGTAATTGCCTGGCGGAAATATAAAGAAAATGCTGTTCAACACCAGGTCTCATGGTTTAATGCAACGGCTTTTGTGGTGGCCACGCCTTCATCGTTATTGCCTGGTAAACATTTCAATTTCATTTTTCAAATGGGGAAATTGCTGAAGCAAATCTTCTCTTTTGGCCAATTCAAAATCCAGGAAATCAAATCCCGGGGCAACCGTACAACTGACCAGCGAATAACCCATACCATTTTTAACCCGGGCCGCAAACCAAATATTCGCAGGAATAATGGCCTGGGGTATTTCTCCATTTTCAATATTGTTTCCCAGGATAATGGAAGAAGCCGTCCCGTTTTGTAACGTCACAATTTCCAAAGGTTCACCCTGGTGAAAAAACCAAAGTTCGTCTGACTGAATGCGATGGAAATGAGATTTGTTCTCGTCCTCCAATAAAAAATAGATGGCTGTACTTATATTTCTGCTTTTCCCTTCATGGGTAAGCATGATTTCGGACGATCTGTATGTTTCTGCAAAATATCCTCCTTCGGGATGCGACCGTAGTTGAAGTTTTTGAACCAGGTTTTTTGCACTATTCATTTATCGGCAATTTTTTTTATCATAAATAACTCACCCACCATTTCTCTTTATGATTTAGTTTATATACACTGAATTTTTTGCACAACGGGTAAAGCAGCAGGACGATCGCGATCCAGATCAGGTACACCATCCAAAGATCAACACCATATCCCACCAGTCCGGGAGAATTTGAAACAAATCCCTTTAATATCATTGCCTGCCAGCCAAAGCCGGTAAGTTGTGCTAAAACCATCGCCAATAAGTGGATCATATAAATATGGATGATGTAATAAAAGAAGGGAACTCTTCCGAATACCACGAAGAAATCCACCCCTTTCCCTTTCATTTTTTCTGCAGTACCAAGAAATAAAAATACCGGGCCAAGTGTCATCAACAAATATGTAAGAGAGGGTGGATATTTTGAAGGGTTAAAAAAGGAGTACAATGTGGGGAGTATACCATCATATACTTTCCAGTGATGAGCGTTTCCATATTGGTTCAGTAACCGGATAATTACAAACAATGCTATGCAGCAGGCACCAATGATGGTAAATAATTTTTGTCGCCCGGCAGGGTCTATATTCTTGTTATAACAGGACCCCAAAAAATACCCGAGCGACATTACCCCGATCCAGGGTATGATGGGGTAAATAACCCTCACGGAATGTCCTTTTAGTATTTCAAAAACTCCCTGCTGGTGAATAATGGACCAAAGTATCCCTTTGCTTAGATCCAGGTATGCTAACAGGTGATGCCCGGTTATAACGGCTACGCTAAATAGCAGAATATATTTTGGCTGGAGATGAATTAACGCAGAAAGTATAATCATGCTGATGCCCAGCGACCATATCACCTGTAAGGCCACCGATTGAAAATGGATATCAAATCGCCAGGCGAAGTTGATAATGGTTAGTTCTATGAATATGAGCCAGGCCCCTCTTAACAGCAGAAATGATGATAATTGTTTTGTTGTTTTATTTCTCCCCGCAAGCCAGGCCGATATTCCCGCCAGGAAGCTGAATGCGGGTGCACAATAATGGGTGATCCACCTGGTAAAAAATAATGCCAGGTTGGTTTTTTCCGGATCTGTCGGGTCAATTAAAAAGGAACCATTGTGAAAGTAATCCCTGGTATGGTCCAGCGCCATAATAACCATTACCAGTCCTTTGAGTAAATCAATAGATTGTATCCTGTTTGATTTTATTTCATTCATAAAGTCTCTCCCATTTTTGGAATTGAGCGCAGAGCACAGGCCGGGTTAATGAAGCTATCCATTTTAATTGATGAAACAAAGATTTGTCCGCCTGTCATAGATTTCATTGATCATCGAATAGAAACTATAAATAAAGACTATCATATGTTTAGTGTAATTTAGATGTTTTAAAACCGTATAAATCTATCGATTATGGCAAACAACACAGGTAGTGGCGCATCAGACCATGGCATCGCTTTAGACGTTAACAGTGAAAGTAAAGCGAAGTGCCCGTTTTCCGGCGGAGCGCTGAAACAAAGCGCCGGTGGTGGTACCAGGAACCGTGATTGGTGGCCAAACCAGTTAAAGTTGAACATCCTCCGTCAAAACTCTTCCCTCTCAAACCCGATGGGCGGGGGATTTAATTATGCTGAAGCGTTCAAGAGTCTTGACCTGGCTGCTGTGAAGAAAGATATCTTCGATTTGATGACCAATTCGCAGGAATGGTGGCCGGCAGATTATGGTCACTATGGGCCATTCTTTATACGTATGGCATGGCATAGTGCGGGCACCTACCGTATCCAGGACGGTCGCGGTGGCGGAGGTTTCGGAACGCAACGTTTTGCACCACTTAATAGTTGGCCCGATAATGCAAGCCTGGATAAGGCCCGCTTACTGCTGTGGCCCATTAAAAAAAAATATGGTAAGAAAATATCCTGGGCCGACCTGATGATTCTTGCAGGGAACTGCGCGCTGGAATCGATGGGCTTAAAAACATTCGGCTTCGGCGGTGGCCGTGCGGATGTGTGGGAACCCGCTGAAGATGTGTACTGGGGTTCCGAAACCGAGTGGATGGGCGATAACAACAGGTACAGCGAAAACGGTGAGCGTGAATTGGAGAACCCGCTGGGCGCATCTCATATGGGACTGATTTACGTGAACCCCGAAGGCCCGAAAGGGCAGCCCGACCCGGTTGGTGCGGCGCACGACATTCGCGAGACGTTTGGCCGTATGGCGATGAATGACTACGAAACCGTGGCGTTAATTGCCGGGGGACATACATTCGGCAAAACACACGGCGCCGCAAATCCTGTTCAATATGTAGGGCCTGAACCGGCCGGAGCCGGCATAGAAGAGCAAAGCCTTGGCTGGAAAAATTCATTTGGAACGGGTTGTGGCCCCGATACCATTACCAGCGGGTTGGAAGGCGCGTGGAGCACAACGCCAACACAATGGAGCAATAATTTTTTTGAAAACCTGTTTGGCTTTGAATGGGAACTTACCAAAAGCCCGGCAGGCGCGCATCAATGGAAACCAAAAAATGATGGCGGGGCAGGTACCGTACCGGATGCCTACGACCCGGCAAAGAAACATGCGCCGTTTATGCTCACTACCGATTTGGCATTGAAAGTTGATCCGGTATATGAAAAAATTGCAAGGCATTTTTTTGAAAATCCCGATGAATTTGCAGATGCATTCGCTAAGGCCTGGTACAAACTTGTGCACCGCGATATGGGCCCGATCTCCCGTTACCTGGGGCCGGAAGTGCCGAAGGAAGTGTTGATCTGGCAGGACCCCATTCCGGCAGTAACCCACAAACTGGTGGACGATACAGACATTGCTACCCTGAAGCGTAACATACTGGCTTCGGATTTGTCAGTAGCTCAACTGGTATCCACCGCATGGGCATCTGCCTCCACCTTTCGCGGCTCCGATAAAAGAGGCGGAGCCAATGGTGCACGCATCCGTTTAGCCCCGCAAAAAGATTGGGTGGTAAACAACCCGGCTCAACTGGCTACCGTGCTTAAAACGCTGGAAGGTATCCAGGCGGCATTCAATAATGCACAGACTGACGGTAAGCAGGTTTCACTCGCCGACCTCATCGTTTTGGGTGGATGTGCAGCCGTTGAAAAGGCGGCGAAGGATGCAGGGTTTAATGTAACCGTTCCTTTCACGCCCGGCCGTGCGGATGCTTTGCAGGAACAAACCGATATTGACTCATTTGCCGTGCTGGAGCCGGTGGCAGATGGCTTCCGCAATTATCTCAACCCGCGGCATAAGGCAGCGGCGGAAGACATGCTGGTTG
This sequence comes from Agriterribacter sp., assembly GCA_036274715.1. Lineage (GTDB taxonomy): Bacteria > Bacteroidota > Bacteroidia > Chitinophagales > Chitinophagaceae > Agriterribacter. The sequence goes on along the minus strand of DASUFG010000430.1, from coordinate 2,228 downwards.
ACCGCTCCCAACTGTTAACCTTAACCGCTCCTGAAATGACCGTTCTGGTGGGAGGCATGCGGGTGTTGAATACCAATTTCGACCTGTCGAACCATGGACTGTTCACCAGGCGCTCCGGACTGCTTACCAACGACTTCTTTGTGAACCTGCTCGACATGGGTACCACCTGGAAGGCCACTACCGATGCTCAAAGTGTTTTTGTGGGCAGCGACCGCGCCACGGGCGAACCCAAATGGACGGGCACGCGTGTTGACCTGATTTTTGGTTCCAACTCAGAGCTCCGGGCTATCGCCGAAGTATATGCATGTAACGACGCGCAGGAAAAGTTTGTAAAGGATTTTGTAGCGGCATGGACCAAAGTGATGAACCTCGATCGCTTCGACCTGGCTTGATTAAACTAATACTGGCAGGATGCATTGATGGGAAACCAAGGATGCATCCTGTTTTTTTTAATTGCGGGAGAAGGGATTTGATTATTGCTTCGTCTGGTGCAGATGTTCCAACGGGGCAAAGTTACCGGTCTGTGACCGGTGCCGATTGTAAATCGGTTACCTTAAATGACATGGATGACCTTGCAGAACATCTGAGCCAGTGGGTATTCTTTTTTAAACGTCATTGCGAGACCCTGGATAATTTCAGTATGGAGCACGATTATGTGGGTCGAAGCAATCCCCCTGGCCGGAGGCTGATTTATTTCTTACGCCGTTGTTGGTGTTGCGCGTAGGTTCGTGTGCATCGGCTTCATCAACAATACCTAAGCCCTTACAAGGTATATCATTTCTCTCCCAGTGTGGGGAACTAAATACTACCCTTTTACACGATCTTCTGCGGATTTATCCTGTTTTTTTTTACCGTCCTTTTCAGGGCCTTGCTTTTCTTCTTTCTCGTCCACTAATTTTTCTTCACGATCTTTATTATCCTTCACTTCCTTTTCGATGTGTTCCTTCTCTTCTTTCTCTTTTACTAATTTTTCTTCACGATCTTTTTTATCCTCCGCTTCTTTTTCTTTGGTAAGCCCGTTAGCATGGTTGGGGTTCTTTTCTTTTTCCGGATTTTCAACTTTACTCCTGTTGCCGCGGCTATGCCCAAAGGCGCCGTTGCCCGGTTGGTTTGGAGTGTTCTTATCTCCATTGGTGCCGGCAATGGCATTGCTTTGCTTTTTTCCTTTTGTTGTCCAGTCAATGTATTCCTCGTCGGTATAGCTCACTTTTTTCAGGTCATTTTCCTCAATATACCACCGGTCGTCGTACCCCTTCCAGTAAAAATATCCATTATTTGATTTGATATATTTTCTACCGTCAGTATACTGCTTAACAGCATCAGCAGAAGATGCCGTGATGACCAATGGCACCCGTTGTTTTGCGGTAGCTGCGGGCGTAACAGGTATTGTTGTCGTTCTCCTTTCCTGTACCCGAACGGGTTGGTTTACCACAACTACTTTGGGTTGCTCCTTCACTATTACTACCGGCTCACCGGCCTGTGCTGTGGAACCGGCCCCGGCAGGGGGAGATCCTGAAACAAAGGTGGCGTGACATCCCACAAGGATGCTGCCGAAAAAAATCATAGATGCGGTGGAAAGAAACAGCGAATGATGTTTCATATTCATATTGGATTTTAGCGATAGGGCTGTTCCGAAAACGGCCTGCAGCCTTAAAACGCAGATTACATTATTTTATTCTGTTTTCTTAAAACACCTGCAAAAGACGTTAACGCTGTGAAGCTATGCCCATTGCTTAAATGCAGACCCCGGCGCGATATCTATGCCGGTTTTCAAATGCCGGTTACAAATCGGCTACTTTAAATGACCCGGATGATCTTGCAGAACATCCGCGCCAGGTTGTGAAATAAGCCTTATAAAAGAAAGTCCGAAAAAGGAAATTGCAAATTGCTTATATCTTATCTCTTCTGCGTTCCTTATCCATAATTGTTTCTTCCACTGAATCTTGTGAATCTGGATTCATGAGTTTTTTATCTTTATTATTTTTCCAGGCCAAAAAAGTAATCACCGTTATGGCACCCGCCACGATGAGAATGATAGCTATTATGTGTAACATATCCAAAATATTTAATTGGAATAAAATCTTCCTTGTTGTAATTGTAACTTATGAAATTTTGTTCAGGAAAAATCACCTGGCAGATTATGGAATGGTAAACAACTTTACTGCCGTTGTTGGTGTTGTGATTGGCCTTTGGGCGTTGGTGTCACCAACAACATTTGGTCTACCTCC
>DASUFG010000429.1:0-6103 GCA_036274715.1 Agriterribacter sp. | reverse complement strand
CGATATAAAAGTTCTTAATGGATCTTTATGATCCTTTGCAATACCATACAACGAACCGTCATAGTTCCCGATATAATCCCGGTAGGAAAGCGGCGTGGAGGTAGTGTACGACTGAATACAGTTCCTTAATCCCGGAAACTTTTCTTCTACGCAATCCAGCAATATCTCTGCTTTGCATTTTTTAAATGCGTCATAGGTGGCTCCCCGGCTTTGCTCTGCAGAAACGGTATTGAACGTATGTTTCCATGGTTCCATCTCTTCATAGCGCATATACGTAAAAATCGTCATGGCATCGGCGTATTCAGTCGTTTTGGACGAAGGCGGCAGAAAAATAGCATACCCCAATGGCCAGTTGTCTTCAGTATAATCTGCCTGGTTCCATACTTCACCGGCCTTATGGTAATAATAGTTATGCCGGAGATATTTAAAACAGCCTTTTTTTAAAACAACATGCAAAATAAATGAAGAAATAGTTTGCGGAAGATCAAGAATTCGCTTTCGGTAAATATTCCTGATCATTTCCGTATCTGTAATTTCCAGTGTTTTGGCAGGATGGATATTGGAGATAAAGTGCCTGGCGTAATAACATGTCCCATCCGTTGATTCCACATGTGATACTTCGCTACCCTGCGTCACTATCTTTTTTACTTCGCAATGCTTAATGATATCGCCACCATGATCGCGAATGGTTTTTGCTAACATTTTGCCGATCTGCGAGCCCCCGTTGATACATTTCCATGAACTCTCAATAAAACTGTTGACGATGAGTGCGTGTATATAAAAAGGGGTTTCGTTAGGCCTGCCCACATATAATGCGTTGTGGCCCGCCAATACCGATTGGAGCTTTTCATTTTGTGTAAGCGAGGCAATTACAGAGCGCGTATCTTCTATGAGAATATCGGTTTTGTCTTCAGTGAGTCCTTTAGTGCTTAAGTTATACAAAGGAAACCTTTCACAGGTTTCCTTTAATTTGTTGCAGTAATTACGTATCGCTTCTTCTTCCCCTGGAAAATCCGGTGCCAACTGATGAATGAAATTTTCATAACCCTGTGCCAGTTTGTATTCCTTCTCATCATTACTGATGATGATCTTATCAAATGCATCCATATCCATCCGCTGCAGTTTCAAACCATCCATCACGCCAAGGTATCTGAAAATCTGGTAAAGATTCTGTCCCTTTTCCAGTCCCCCGATATAATGAACACCTGAATCAAAAATTGCCTTTTCCCGCGAAAAGATCTGCAGGCTGCCGCCTATCTGTTTATTTTTCTCAAGTACGCAAACACGGTATCCCTCTTTACTCAGGATGGCTCCGCATACCAGTCCGCCGATGCCACTGCCGATGATCACAATATCATACCTGTTCATGCTGCTCCCTGGGGTTTTGAATTACAAAAATAACATTCGACGTAAACCTGGTTTTATCAATCCTGCGAAATGTCATCTGTTGGGCGGTGGCTATTTCGTGCACCATGGTGCCGGACAAGAAAGATAAACCAGAACCGGTAGTTTTATTAAACCCGAAAAGTCTTGTTGAAAAAAACTCAGTCAGCTTAGTGCCATTGTGCTTTCCCTTCAGGTCCTTATCGCCATCCCTTATTATTAATACGCCACCGGTATTCAAACTTCCTATACACCGTTGAATAATATCCTTTTGCTGGGCAGCTGTAAGATAATGCAGCATGTCTGCCAGGATTATTCCATCGTATTTCTCAAATGCGAAGTTCAGAATATCTGAGTGTATAAAGTTGATCTTTTCATTTTTACTGAAACAATGATTAGCCACTACCGTTTTCTCCGCATCATAGTCAATTCCTGTAATATTCCGTTCAGGCGCCGCAAAATGCAGCATGTACGACATAAATCCATACCCGCATCCAATATCCAGCAATTTACCGCGTAATGGCAGGAGTTGATGAAAAGCATGGTAATCTTTTTCAAGTTTTACTTTTACCCGCATGTACCATTCCAGCACCGGTCCTTTATAAATGTAGTTGTAGAACAGCTGTTCCCTGAACCATGAGGGAGTCTCAACACCGGCGCGCAATTTTTCATATTCCACCCTGAAATATTTGCCTACCAGTTTTGCCCGCTCTGTATAGTTGCTGCCGTACAAGGTATTTGCAGGTGATATGCGTGGTAAAAACTGCACGGTTATCTTTCCGTCCTTTACCAACATGTCTTTTTTGGTCATCGTATAACCGGTACCGTGAATGATAACCGGCAAAATATCGAGGTTCAATTTTTCGGCCAGGTAAAATGCTCCTTTATGAAACCTCTTCATCTGCCCGTCGGGCGAACGGGTACCTTCTGGAAAAATTACAATGGAGTACCCTGCTTTCACTTTTTCTTCCATCTGCGCCATACTGCTGTCCATGCCCGAAGATGCAGAATAGTAATCAGCCATCCGCACTACCATACCGGAAACCGGGGCATGCCTTACCCGGTCGTTTGTAAGCAGTATAAGCTTTGGATACAGCATCATCATTACAAAATTATCCAGTCCCGACTGGTGATTACATATTACCACTGCGGGCCTGGAAAAATCCTCTCCGAAAGGGTTAATAATTGTCTTTTTAACATTGCCCATAATGTAAACAAGCAATTTAGAAAACCGGGCAATAAGCACATGAAAAAGATATTTTCCTTTTTGCTGATTGAAGGGATTACACTTTACCACTACAAAACCCAAAATAGCCAGCACCATACTTCCACCAATAAACCAAATATTTGCAAATATGGATTTGCACCAGCCCATGAAAGTCCATGGAAACAGCTTTTTGTCAGTTCTTCTCTTTATTAACAAACCAAATAAAAGCGGGATACATACCTGCGCCATCAACACCACACATACAATACCAATAACCGAAATCATGGCAATAGAACGAAGAGCCGGATGTTTGGCGAAAATCAGTACTCCAAGCCCGGCAATCGTAGTGATAGCGGAAAGCAGGATGGATGATTTAAAAGAAGAAAGATTTTTTTTGCCGGTTTTATACTCCTGCAGCAATCCGTCCATAATAAAAATGCTGTAGTCATCTCCCAAACCAAAAATCAGTGTGGATACGATAATGTTAATGATATTGAATTTTATACCCAATATGCCCATTAAGCCCAATATCCACACCCAACTGATGAGCATGGGCAGAAAAGCAATCAGCGCCAGTTCTATTCTTCCATAGGTGAGAAGCAGCACGAAAAACACCAGCAATGAGGTTAATAAGGCGATTCGGGTAAAATCAATATTGATGAGTTCAACAAATTTCCCTGTCATGTATTTTTTGTCAAGGATAGTTGCCTCTTTTTTATTTTCAAATGCGGCATAAACCGCCGGTTTGTTTTGGGCAGGCACTTTCAATAATGCGACAACGGTGGTTTTTCCAGGTTGCTCTGTAATATAATCGTCAAGAAAGGTTCTTCGTAAAGTATTCATGGTAGCCGTATCCGTTAGCTCAAAAGATTGGTTGAGGAAAGCGCTAAAGCGGTTAAATGCAGTGGAGCTGTAGCCCAATGCGGCGCCCTGTCTTCGCATCGATGACAATAGCTTATCTTTTTTTCCAGGTGTCCAGTAGGTATTCCATCTTTCAATTCTTCGTTTTTGCAGGCTGCGGGATATGAGCAGCGATGATACTCCCGCGTACCTGCTGATGACACCTTCCCTCCGAAACTGCTCGATTTCATCATTGAGCTTTTCGTTGTTAAGCAATGCATCGTCCAATGATTTTCCTTCAGCAACAAGATAAACAGACTCCAATGCAGCTTCATTTATCCTGTTCAATTTTGCTTCCGCCTTTTTTAAAGAGCCAGGCATAAAATTCATGTTATTGAGCTCCGTTTCAAAACCTACCCATCCGGAGGTGTATGCAAAAACAGCGGTAAACACAAGCAGGGCAATTATCACGTATTTATTACGGTCGGGCCGCAAAGCTGCTGCGCGGTCAATCCACGAATACGCTCCGGATATGCTATTCTCATGCTTTTTTTTCGAGGGAAGAAAATGAGGCAAAAAAATAAGTGAACATAACGAGGCGCCGATAAGACTGAATCCAGCAAACAGCCCAAGGTCTTTCAGCATATCGGAGGCGGCAAAATTAAGACAGAGGAAGCCACCTATAGTGGTAAAGCCACCAAGAGTAAGTGGAAAAGCAAGGTCAGTGATTACCTTTTTAACATCGCCTGTATGGCGGTAGTGATTAAAGACATGCAGTGAGTAGTTTACTGCTATTCCAAGAATAACGGACCCGGTGCCGATGGCAATTACGGAAATGTTTCCCCTGATGAGATATATAGCAGCCAGCGCAAATAAGGCGCCGAATACTACCGGAACCATGATAAGTAGCGGTGCTAACTTTCGTTTAAAATAGAACCCGATAAAAAGAACGAGGAAAATAACCGTGGTAATTTGGGTAAGCATCGTATCCTTTTGCAATTGTGCAGCATTCCCTGCGGAAACCGCCGTTGCACCAAAATATGCGGCATCAATACCTGCGAAAGCTGATCCGGCATCGGTTTGTGAGTGTATGAGGCTATCCAACCCTTCCAGGAATACCTGGTTTTCCCCGGTATTGGCAGGCGGGTATGCCGGCTTAATAAACAGCAGGAGGTTTTTGTGATCTTTGGTTATAACAGCATTGTCATATAGCTCAAAATTTTCATCGTACTGGAGTTGCTGTAATTTTTTGAGTGCAATCACTGAAATACCCACAGGATCGTTGCTGATTATCTTTTTGAATACTATTCCCGCAGGCGAGCTGAGTGTTTGAATATTTCGCTGCAGGGTTTGCTGAACCACCACAGGACTAATGAGACTGTCTATTGTTTGATAGTCTTTTTCTGTAAGATAAACCGGAAGGTGGTCAATGATGGCATCAAACATTGCCATCGTAACCTCATCATCCACCTTGTAGTTGATGTTACTGATATAAGGCGAAAATTTTTGCAGGCATTGGATGGAGAACTCATCCGCAAATGCAATAAGACTATCCGGATCAACAGTTGTGGTATCTTTTAACGATACCATTACCACCAGTTTGTCCATGAATTTTGAATGCTGAAAAACTTCACTTAGTTTGTCAACCTTATCATCTTTTGGGAGTATTTTGGAAATATCTTCTTCAAACTTCAGTTTGACTGCAAAAAATGCAGCCGTTAGCAGGCATATGAAGAATAACACATACACCTGCCATTTACGGCTTTGAAAATAGCTGTATATGCCGGAAAAAATCTTCTCCATTACATTGGTTGAATTAAATTACCGTGCTTGTTTTTTTTCTGAATAATAAGAGTAAGACCCATGTTACCAGTCCGCACAATACACCCGAAACAATTGCCAGCGTAGTGCTGCCGTACAGGTATTGCTGAAAGTTACTTTTTACAGATTCGAACGTCAGGCTATGGGAAAAGGTAAGTTCCCCGCCTCCGTCTTTCATCCATATCGCACCTGTTTTATAGCTAAAAAAAATAATCAAAGGAACCAGGGGCGGAATGCTGATGTTGGCGGCCAAAATAACAAGGGCCTTGTTTAGCTTCAACACAATTGCCAGGAAGATGGCTGTAACCAACTGAAATCCCCAAATGGGAAGAATGCCCATGCAAATGCCCAAAGCCACCGACATTGCTTTTATATAGTGTGGCTCGTGTACGTTCAGCACCTCCTGTTTAAAAAAGCTTGCCCAGTCTCTTTTTTTTAAAAATGATCTTAAAAGCCGGGAAGGCTTAATGTATAAAAAAGCGATCAGCACCAGCACCGTGTTTAATATACTTATCCGGAAAAAATCCTTATATGGTCTGAAGTGCGATACCCGCTCTTCTTTAGGTGCATAATATACCGAAACCGGAACCGAGTCCATTTTAATTCCTTTCCAGGCAGATCTTACCAGTACCTCAATTTCAAATTCATATTTGCGTGTAAAAAAAGACATTTGCTGCATTGAAGCAATCGGGTAAAGGCGATAGCCCGATTGGGTATCCGGCAGGTTGATGCCGGTTTCGACCTTAAACCAAAAATTAGAAAACCTGTTCCCGAAACTGCTTTTTCCGGGCACAGACGACTGGTTCATATTGCGGGCGCCAATAATTACTGCGTCAGGTTGTGTTTTTAATT
>DASUFG010000428.1:0-3006 GCA_036274715.1 Agriterribacter sp. | reverse complement strand
GACTGCGTTTCTTTTACCACGTCAATAAGTGAGGGTAATGGTACATTGGCGCCGAGGTAAAATACTTTTTTACCAGCCGAGCAAACCAGGTACTTTGCGAACAACAATCCTATTTCGTGAAATTCATCCTCAGGTAAAAATAGCATCCACTTTTCCGCGCCTTCTGCAGGGGGAGGTAACGCGTCAACGGCAGTGAATAATTTCTGTCGTAGAATATTGCTGATAAAATGCTCCGGGGCGCTGATTATCCGGTCGCTTGCCCACATTAAACCCAGGCGTACCAGTAAAGGATAAATGACTTTTAAATAGCAGTCTTTTATTCCATAGCGCAGCAGGCAATGGGAAAAGATATTGGCGAAATGGGCTTCGTCATAGTCGATTCCCGCCGCTGCCAGTTGAGCAACAAAATAGTCAGAGGATTCAATGGGTACGGATTGCTGTATTGCTTCAACCCTGGCAAATAGTTTTTTATCGGAAAGAGAACATGCTTCAGAAGCCTTATAACCTGCATCAAGCAGGCTTACAATATTCAGCAGCCTGCGTAATTGTTCGCTATTGTAATACCGTGTATTGCCATCCGAGCGGTTCGGCTGAAGGGCATTGTACCTCTTCTCCCATATCCGGATGGTATGAGGTTTAATTCCCGAGTATTGGGAGAGCTGGGCTATTGAGAAGGCATCCATATTTTGTTTAAAATTATAACGAAAAAGTTAAACAAAAAAATATTTTTTCTAAAACTGGTATTGTTGAAGTATTTGCGGGTAGGGGTGAGACTGCGGTTGTGCCAGGAAAGAATCGGCATTTCGGCCGGTCCGGTTTTAAATAAGTTTAGAGTACTTTTAGGTGAGGGTTGAAATCTGCTGGCATGGGTAGATGATCCAACAGGTTTGTCAGCCGCTCTTATTTTTTCAGTAACTTGATTGTCAAAATTTTATTACATGTCTAAACAAAGAAAAATTACATTGGAGGAATCGGAGATACCCACCCATTGGTACAATATAATGGCCGACATGTCCAACAAACCGCTGCCGCCATTGCATCCCGGAACACAGCAACCGATTGGCCCCGAAGACCTGGCGCCACTGTTTCCGATGGAATTGATTAAACAGGAAGTGAGTGCCGAAAAATGGATCGGCATTCCCGACGAAGTAAGGGACATCTATTCCATCTGGCGGCCAACACCTATGTTCCGTGCGTATGGACTGGAAAAAGCGCTGGACACAAAATCCAAAATTTATTATAAATATGAAGGGGTGAGTCCTGCGGGTTCGCATAAACCCAATACCGCCGTGCTGCAGGCCTATTACAATATGAAAGAAGGCGTGAAGAAAATTTCCACCGAAACCGGGGCGGGGCAGTGGGGGAGCGCATTGAGTTTTGCCTGTAAATTATTCGGCATTGAATGCGAAGTGTTTATGGTAAAAGTGAGTTACGACGGAAAGCCCTACCGTAAAATAATGATGAATACCTGGGGTGCAACGGTACATGCTTCGCCCAGTAATTTAACCAGTGCCGGCCGAAGCATCCTGGCAAAAGATCCCAACTCTCCCGGCAGTTTGGGTATCGCCATTTCTGAAGCGGTGGAAGTGGCCGCCACGCACGGCGATACCAAATATTCTTTGGGCAGTGTGTTGAATCATGTACTGATGCACCAAACTGTTATTGGACTGGAAGCACTAAAACAAATGGAAAAAGCAGGCGACTACCCCGATATTGTGGTAGCACCTTTTGGCGGTGGATCAAACTTTGCCGGTATCGCCTTTCCTTTTTTGGAAGCCAAATTAACGGGCGGAAAGAAGGTGCGCACTATAGCAGTAGAGCCTACTTCCTGCCCCAAATTAACCCGCGGTGTTTTTCGCTACGATTTTGGCGACACGGTGGGCATGACACCGTTGATCCCCATGTATACACTCGGGCATAATTTTGTTCCTTCGCCTATCCATGCCGGTGGGTTGCGTTACCATGGAGCCGGGGCTATTGTAAGCCAGTTACTCAAAGATGACATTATTGAAGCCGATGCCATTAACCAAACGGAATGTTTTGATGCCGGCTTATTGTTTTCCGGAACAGAAGGCATTATTCCAGCACCGGAAGCTACCCATGCCATTGCCGAAGTAATGCGGCAGGCAAAGCAGGCAGATGAAGAAGGGGTTTCCAAAACGATATTGTTTAACCTCTGCGGACATGGGCATTTTGATTTGAGCGCCTACGAACAATACCTCGCCGGCAACCTGGTGGATTACGAAGTATCACAGGAAGCCATCAATGAATCATTGGCTGAACTGAGTACGCCCGCTATTTAAGATTGCTGCACCAGCCATAGCGGGGATGCCAAACCAAAGCGGGTAAATCTTAATATTTGAAGATGCTCTGTTCGAACACCAGTTTGCTGCACCTGCAGGAATATGCTTAAATCAAAGTTCATCATCAGCTTGTGGTATCCAACCCGCCGCATTGTTTATTCCCTGGCGTAAAAGCAAGTTCAATTGCGCCGCATGATGTTGAACATGCTTCATATTATACAATAATATGTCGAGAACGGAATAATTCAGCGTTGAGCTGCCTGCTATTGCATCGGCCTCCTTGGTCCATCGTTCTATTATTTTTTCCTCGGTTAAGCCGGCGATCAATGTACGGCATTTTGCCCGGCTCAACTGCAGGTAGTTGAGTAATTCTATTTTGCTATACATTCTTTCGGGTACCAAATCGTCTATGGCATCCGTGGGGATTTCGCCAGGCGTTGTAATCATGAAAGGTAGTGGTGATGAAAATCCCCTGGGTGGAATGCTGAGGTAGTAATCCAGGAACAGGAGGCAATGATAGCTTTGATAAAAGAGCTTTCTGTTGGTATTCCAATAGTCGTCGGGGCACAGCATGATGGCGTTGTTAAGCATATCAATAGCCGCCCCGAACTGTTTCCAAAGGCTTTTTTTCAGTGCATCAATCATACAACGGCATTTTTTGGTGGGTTCCGAAATTTTCTTCTACGGTGAATTTCCGGCATAG